>CAYRJT010000029.1:11270-13736 GCA_964424675.1 uncultured Lachnospiraceae bacterium | reverse complement strand
CAGATACAGATGTACCTGCAGGTGATATCGGAACAGGCGCAAGAGAAATCGGTTATCTGTTCGGACAGTACAAGAGAATCCGTGGCTTATACGAAGGTGTTCTGACCGGTAAGGGTCTTACCTACGGTGGTTCACTTGCCAGAACAGAGGCAACAGGCTATGGTTTATTATACTTAACAGAAGAAATGTTAAAATGCAATGGCTCTGACATTAAGGGCAAGACAGTTTCTATCTCTGGTTCAGGAAATGTAGCAATCTACGCTGCACAGAAGGCAGAGCAGTTAGGAGCCAAGGTGGTAACAGTTTCTGATTCAACAGGCTGGATTTATGATCCGGAAGGAATTGATGTGGAGCTTCTGAAGGAAGTAAAGGAAGTAAAACGTGCAAGACTGACAGAATATGCAGCAGCAAGAAAGAGCGCACAGTATCATGAAGGCAAAGGCGTATGGACAGTCAAGGTTGATGTAGCACTTCCTTGTGCGACTCAGAATGAACTGAATCTGGACGATGCCAAGACACTGGTAGCAAATGGTGTATATGCAGTATGTGAGGGTGCTAACATGCCTACCACACTTGAGGCAACTCAGTACTTACAGCAGAACGGTGTGAAGTTTGTACCGGGCAAGGCTGCCAATGCAGGCGGTGTTGCAACAAGTGCACTGGAGATGAGCCAGAACTCAGAAAGACTGAGCTGGACCTTCGAAGAGGTTGACAGCAAGCTTCAGACCATCATGGTAAACATTTTTCACAATCTGGACGATGCAGCTAAGAAGTACGGCATGGAGGGCAACTACGTAGCCGGTGCCAATATAGCAGGCTTCTTGAAGGCAGCAGAGGCTATGACAGCACAGGGAATTGTATAAGAGAAAAAATGTATAAATAATGAAGTGCCGCATGAGGTCAGAAATGGCTCAAGTGCGGCACTTTTACAAGCAAAATAAATAAGCCACTCTTGTCTTAGCCGGACGAGTGACTTATTTTTTGAATTCACGAGGGGCTAACCACTTTTTGGACAACACCGCTTATATATCCATGATTGCATTCCAAACATCACAAGATATCCGAACTTTTTGGAATGCTTATTATCATTACTCATCTCTACTTCTCCAAAAAGAGCTTCCTTGCATAAGAGTGATAGCTGTTTGGAGTCGCCATCAGTAATGCATTACATCAGTTGTCCAATATAGGCCAACTACGAAAAACTAATCAGTCATTTAACAACCAAGCTATTATCAATTAAGTAATTTAAACTGATACGAGGAAAATCATTCACAAAAAGTCCTGAAATTCATATTCTATCTATAGAACAATAATTAAAGGAATTTCATAATATGATGACAGATTCACTGGGACGACCTGTCCCAAATGATATGAATTCGCTGACTGTAGGCCCTGAAGGCCCGGTACTGCTGGAGGATATCCATCAGATTGATAAAATTGCCCACTTTGACAGAGAACGTGTGCCGGAGCGTGTCGTACATGCCAAGGGCGCCGGTGCCTTTGGACAGTTCACCACATACCAATGCATGAGCAAGTATACATTTGCTGATTTTCTTCAGGGTGCAAATCATACAACGAAAGTCTTTGTCCGGTTTTCTACCGTCATCGGCTCCAAAGGATCTGCGGATACAGTGCGTGATCCACGAGGGTTCGCAGTCAAATTCTATACAAATCAGGGTATCTATGACATCGTCGGCAATGACCTGCCTGTATTTTTTATTCGTGATGGTATCAAGTTTCCTGACGTCATTCACTCCTTAAAGCCGGCACCAAACACCAATCTGAGGGATCCTGAGCGCTTCTGGGATTTTATTTCGCTGACTCCTGAGTCAACACATATGATTGCATGGCTTTATTCTGACCGTGGTACAATCAAAGATTACTCGCACATTGACGGATTCGGAGTCAACACGTATATCTGGGTCAATGCAAATGGAGAACGGTTCTATATTAAGTATCACTGGAAGACAATGCAGGGACTGGAGACCATTACACGTCAGGAGGCCGAGAGGCTGGCCGGTTCTGACCCTGATATAGCAGTCCGTAATTTATATGAAACGATCAAATGTGGAAAATTTCCACGATATGAGCTGTGCGTGCAAATTATGCAGCCTTGTGATCTGGATGATTTGCCTTTTGATCCACTGGATGACACCAAGACGTGGCCTGAGGATCGTTTTCCTCTGATCAAAGTCGGCATGATGACTTTGAATAAAAATCCTGAGAACTTTTTCGCTGAGGTAGAACAATCTGCTTTCTGTCCGGGTAATATTGTACCGGGTGTTGCCTTGTCAGCAGATAAAATGCTCCAGGGACGCTCTTTCTCCTACCTTGATACGCAGCGCTACCGTATTGGTGCCAACTTTGCACAGCTGCCGGTGAATCGCTCTATCTCTCCTGTGGATAATAATCAGAGAGATGGTGAAATGACTTATCTGTTCGACCCTGAGCCAATTAATTATTCTC
>CAYRJT010000029.1:1348-11260 GCA_964424675.1 uncultured Lachnospiraceae bacterium | reverse complement strand
TAACAACCGTCCATGTCCGGCAGATATTCCGCAGGCAAAACCGGAGTTTATTGAAGGCTATATAGGACGCACACCCATTACAAAGCAAAATGATTTCTATCAGGCAGGTCTGCAGTATCTCTCTTATTCTCCGGAGGAGAAAGCACATCTGGCCGATAACATTGCCGTTGAACTCTGTACCTGTAAGCGTGATATTATTCAGCGCGTCATCAATCATCTTGCAAAAGCTTCTCCTGAATGGGCCAATATGGTTCTGCGGGCGATGAGGATGTATAAGCCTAATCTGTAATGGATTTTGAAAAAAGTATTTCTGCCTATTGATTGATTTCATTACACTGAATTAATTGGTGGCTGATAACATGACTGTAATGGTGATTTTGCCTATACAATTAGGCTGGATTCTGCTATAATATATTTACAATTAACACAATGCGAATCCATTGAATTGATTGAAACTCTGCATATAGTGGGTAGCAATGTACAAAATGATGAAAGGGGCGATTGAAATGTATCAGTATATCACGATTGAGCGTCAATACTGCAGCGGTGGCAATGAGATTGGAAGACGTCTTGCCAAAGCTCTGAATTATAAGCTCTACGACCACAACATATTGGTTATGGCAGCAAAACGGCTGGAGATTCCGCACATCTATATTTCTGATCTTGAAGAAACAGGACCGAACAGTATTATTTTCAATCTATCCCAGACACCATTTGGTGGTTCTTCCAGAAATATTAATAATATGCCGCTGGTTGACAGACTCTTTTATGAGGAAAAAAATATCATTGAAGAAGTAACGGCAGCTGACCCTTGTGTCATTGTTGGCAGATGTGCCGGTTATATATTGAAGGATCGTCCTGACTGTCTGAAAGTATTCATTCATGCCGACACTGATTTTCGTATTCAGCGTTCTATTCAGAATGAAAAGCTGACCCATGAAGAAGCTGTCGAGGTACTCAAGAAAACCGACAAACGCCGCAGTGGTTTTTATACTACCCATTCCGGCTATAAATGGGGTGACAGCACTCATTTCGACATCTGTCTGGATAGCAGTTCCCTTGGCATTGACCGCTGTGTCAGCATACTGGCTGATATTGTGGGTGTCAGCTGAAGCAGTCGGTCGCTGCACACAAATCGTTTCGCGATTCATTTTGTACAGAGATTGCTTCCAAACTTATATAAAATAAAAAGTCCTGGTTGAGAGAAAACTTTCTTCTAGGACTTTTATTCTGTGAACAGTGAATGATTGTTTTCACATAGCTTGAATCACTTGATTGATGCAGCTAAAAAGGAGAGAATCTACATGAATATTTCATTATGTAAACCATCAAGAGTACAAAATCTCGATTGTGAAACCCAAACATTCATGATACTATTAGGGGAGAGTTCTCGTAACGATACGGAGGTCATGATGCAGGAAGATTCCATACGGTTAAACAAATATCTGGCGGAGGCAGGCATCTGCTCGCGGCGTGAAGCAGACCGGCTGATTGAGCAGGGAAGAGTCATGGTGAATGGGCAGCCGGCGGTGACGGGGATGAAGATTGAGGCTGGGCAAACGGTGACCTGTGACGGAAAACCGGTCGGAATCAGGGAAGAGAAAGTTTACCTTGCCTTTTATAAGCCGAGAGGAATCGTATGTACCTCTGAGAAAAGGGAAAAGAAGAATATCATTGATTATATACATTACCCGGTTCGCATTACGTATTGCGGAAGGCTGGATAAAGAGTCCGAAGGACTTGTGATCATGACAAATGACGGCGAACTGCAGCATCAGATGATGCGGGGAGCAAACGGTCATGAAAAGGAATATATCGTTTCTGTTGACCGGACAGTGACAAAGGATTTTCTGGAAAAGATGCAGGCAGGCGTCTATCTGGAAGAGCTGGATGTCACAACCAGAGCATGTCAGACAGAAAAACTGACCGAAACCTCGTTTCGCATTATACTGACACAGGGGCTGAACAGGCAGATCAGACGGATGTGTGAACAGCATGGCTATCGGGTGATGAAGCTGGTCAGAGTGCGTGTCATGAATGTTGAACTCGGGAAGCTCAAGGCAGGCCAATATAGGGAGCTGACACAAGAAGAATACCTGAAGATCAAACACCTTGTTCAAAGCAGACAGATTTGTGACGACACAAACAGATCAATGACAACGCAAACAGATAAGCAGCAAAACAAACAAAAGAAAAACAGTAGAGCAATCAGGAATCAGATCAGCCAATCAATAGAAAATCAATCAGGAGCAGTCAATGACTATGGAGACAGACAAAAATAACAATCAGATCAACGGACAGCAGGAGGACATCACGCGTATCAAGGAATTGATACAGATCTTAAATAAGGCATCCAGAGCATATTATCAGGACGACACAGAGATTATGAGCAATTTTGACTATGACAGACTTTATGATGAACTGCTCGAACTGGAAGAGAAAACAGGGATGGTCTATGCAGACAGTCCGAGCAGACAGGTCGGATATGAGTCCGTCGATGAACTGCCCAAGGAACGACATGAAAAGCCCATGCTTTCACTTGATAAAACGAAAGACAGAGAGACTCTCAGAGAATGGCTGAACGGCAGAGAGGCACTGCTGTCGTGGAAGCTGGACGGCTTGACGATCGTGCTGACCTATCGTGACGGGGAGCTGTTTAAGGCTGTTACGAGAGGCAACGGAGAAATCGGTGAGGTCATTACCAATAATGCACGTGTATTTAAAAATATACCGCTTCATATTCCCTATCAGGAAGAACTGATTCTGCGTGGCGAGGCCGTGATCACCTATGCGGATTTCAACAAAATCAATGAAGAGATAGAAGAAGCAGAAGCAAAATATAAAAATCCACGTAATCTCTGCAGTGGTTCGGTGCGCCAGCTGAATAATGAAATCACTGCGAAGCGCAATGTACAGTTTTATGCATTTTCACTCGTGAAGGCAGAACATGTGGAGTTTCATGATTCCAGAAGCGAGCAGTTTGAATTTCTGCGCAGACAGGGATTTACCGTAGTGGAATACAGACATGTAGATGAGAAAAATATCTTAGATACCATCCAGTACTTTGCAGATGCCATTCAAGACAATGAAGTACCGTCAGACGGACTGGTGCTTTCCTATGAGGAGTTGGAATATGGGAAATCACTTGGAACGACGGCAAAGTTTCCGCGGGATTCCATAGCCTTTAAGTGGCAGGATGAGCTGCGGGAAACAAGACTGCTGGAAATAGAATGGAGTCCCAGCAGGACGGGACTGATCAATCCCGTAGCCATATTTGAACCGGTTGAGCTGGAGGGAACCACAGTCAGCAGGGCTTCTGTACATAATATCAGTATTATGAGGGCTTTAAGACTGGGAATCGGTGATACCATAACAGTCTATAAGGCAAACATGATCATTCCGCAGATCGCTGAAAATCTGACACAGAGCGGACTGAAGGACATCCCTGAGAAGTGTCCTGCCTGCGGAGAGAGAACAGAAATCAAGCATGTAGGAGAGGTACAGACGTTGTACTGTGTGAATCCAGGCTGCCCGGCGAAGAAAATCAAAGCCTTCACATTGCTGGTCAGCAGAAATGCGTTGAACATTGACGGCTTGTCAGAGGCCACTCTGGAGAAGTTCATTGCAATGGGACTGATTCATGAATTTTCCGATATTTTTAAGCTGTCTGAACATAAGGAACAGATTGTCCAGACTGAGGGGTTTGGAGAAAAATCTTACATCAATCTGCTGAGCAGTATAGAAACAGCCCGTCATACGACACTGCCGCGTCTGATCTACGGAATCGGCATCTTGAATGTGGGACTGGCGAATGCTAAAATGATATGTAAGGAACTGGACTATAATCTGGACAGGCTGCAGCGTGCAACAGTAGAAGAACTGAGTGCGATAGACGGGGTAGGAGAGATCATTGCAAGCTCCTTTACAGAGTACTTTGCAGATCCTTCTAACCGGACATCCTTCGAGCATTTATGCAGAGAGCTGGACATCGAAAAGCCGCAGGCAGATCCAGCTGCACAGTCCCTGCAGGGACTGACTTTTGTCATCACAGGGAGTGTAGAACATTATACGAACCGGGATGCGTTAAAGGAAGTGATCGAGCAGGCAGGTGGGAAAGCAACCGGCAGTGTAACGGCCAAGACAGATTATCTGATTAACAATGATACAACATCAGGATCATCGAAAAATAAAAAAGCAAAAGAGCTTGGAGTACCTGTGATATCAGAAGAAGAATTTATACAAATGCTGAACCGTGGATGATATCCGGTGTAAGAGGGGGCGTCAGTCATGTTATCAATCATAATATGCGGATTATTACTATGTGTCAGTATTATGATCATTGCACAGGGAATAGATTTTATCAGCAGGACACCGAATAAGAATATCAATATCAGAATGTTTTTTTATCTGTGTCTGGCAGGTATGATTAACAATGTCTGTTATTCGGCTACCGTTGTCATGCATGAGAGTATCACACGTTACACTCTGGAGGCGGTGATCTGGTGTACGGGTATCGCATTTATGGGCATCACGGTCTATCTGCTTGCGTTTCTGCTGGATACAGATGCGAAAAGGACCACCCTGTATACATCAATTGTATTGTATATGGGCATCATTTTTTACATTGTAGATGTCATTCTGCAGGGCGGGCTGAGACATATAGATTCATGGAAAAATGGTCATCTGTATGAACCGCCGTTCAGAATCATTGTGGCGTTGATCCTGTGCCTGCTCTATGTTTATTTTATTATTTCAATGGTGTTTTCTTATAGAAACAGACGTTCCAGAAAGAGGGAACGGGTGATCTATCAGCTGATCATGCTTGTATGCATTTTGACTCTGGCAGCGAATGTGGGAGAGACCATCATGCATTTTATGAGTATTCAGGTGATTCCGTTTCGATCGTTATTCATGGTTGTGACTGTCTGGTGCCTGAAAAAGGCATATTTTTGTCATGATGCACTGGAAATATGTGAAAAGGATTATTCTGAAGTGCTGGAATCGAACAGCAATGAGCCAGTTGTGATCTGCAATGATGAAGGCACGATTGTTTTCATGAATAAGTGCGCTGTGATTGCGTCAGTTGAAGAAAAAGAACCTCTCGTGGGAAGATTGATGACAGATTTATTTACTTTCAGCGGAGGAACAGCGAAGGATTTTTTTATGCCGCATACAGGCGCTTACTCTCTAACGGGAATATACAATCCGACAGGGAGAAGATGCAACCTGACGGTTCAGAATGTATATGATGCTTACGGAGAGGTTTTCACCTATATTGTGACAGTCTACCGTTTAGACAATGTGAGTCAGGTGCCAAATCATGAATCTGCAGCAGAAGAAGCCGCACAGGAATCCAATATTACAGAAAATATTGCAGTGACAGAGGGCGCTAAAATCCTGCTTGTGGATGACAGTCCATCAACTCTGAAGCTGTTAGAAAGTGTCATGAAACCGTTTCAGATGCAGACAGAACGGGCATACAGCGGTGAGGAAGCAATACAGCTGCTTGAAAATGGCCACAGATATGATATGATCTTTATTGATCATATGATGCCGGATATGGATGGTGTAGAGACAACAAAGCAGATTAGGGCGATGGATGGCGATTATTTCAGCGTTGTACCGATCGTGTTCTGTACATCGACCAGTATTGAAGAGAGTCTGACAGAGTTTTTGAAGGTACGGTTTAATGATTTCCTTTCAAAGCCGGTTTCTGTTAAAAGTCTAAGTGATATTCTGACGAGATGGCTGTGGAATCGTGTGACGGCAGATAAGCAACAGGTGACTGCACCGGAGGAGGAGATACCGACGCTGCCCACAAGCTTTGGAATCAAAGGCATAGATGAAAAGCTTGCATCAAAATACATTGGTGATAACGAGACAATGTATCTTGCACTGCTTCATAATTTCCTGAAGGATATGAAGGATATGGTCAAGGATCTGGAAGATTTTTATCAATATTATGACAGAATGCGCTTCAGGATATTTACACATGCTATGGACGCTGCATGCAAGGGCATCGGAGCCGTAGAGCTGTCCGGCAAGGCGGAAAAGCTGGAGCAGGCCTGTCTGAATGAGGATAACCAGTATATTGCCACAAACATTCAGGATTATATATTTGAATTCAAGGAACTACTTAAGAGCATAGAGGCTTATCTGAATACACGCAAATAAAAACATCTGTCATGTTGATCATTCAATATGACAGATGCTTTTTTTATAAATTTAGATCGATATTCTTATGAGCCGTAGATAACATCAGCTTGATACGGTTCAGCTGATTCACTTCGCTGGCACCCGGATCGTAATCAATTGCTACGATATTGGAGAGCGGATAGCGGTGGCGCAGCTCCTTGATGACCCCTTTTCCGACAACATGATTCGGAAGACAGGCAAACGGCTGTGTACAAACGATATTATTGACTCCGGAATGGATCAGCTCCAGCATCTCCCCGGTCAGAAACCATCCTTCACCGGTCTGATTTCCAAGAGATACAACGGCAGAAGCCTGATCTGCGGTTGTATAAATCGAGGATGGAGGTGTAAAGCGCCGGCTTCTTTGAAAAGCTTTGACGGCAGGAGAGCGGAATCGCTCCAATGCCCAGATATAAAGTTTACTGTTTCGAGCATCCTTTTTGGAGGTGCCGAAATTTTTTGCTTTATAGATCTGGTTATAGAAGCAGTACAACAGGAAATCAATCAGCTCCGGAACAACAGCCTCTGCACCCTCTGACTCCAACAGCTTCACAAGGTCATTATTTGCAGTCGGAGAGAACTTGACCAAAATCTCACCAACGATTCCGACACGTGGCTTCTTCAGATCTTCTTTGATGGGAAGGGTGTCAAAATCACGAATGATCTGTCTACACATTCTTCCGTATTTCAATAGACTGAATCGACTGCCGCCGACAAACTCACGGCAGATTTTCTGCCATTTCATGTGCAGCGCATCAGCAGAACCGGGTACGGCTTCATAAGGCCGCGTATGGTAGAGACAGCGCATGAAAATATCACCGAACTCAACAGCACAGAGTGCACGGGACAGCAGCTTTGCATCAATTTTAAATCCCGGATTGCTTTCCAGCCCTGCAAAACTCAGAGAAATAACGGGTACCTGAGGATAACCGGCCATGGCAAGCGCACGCCGGATAAAGGCAATATAATTCGTTGCACGGCATCCGCCGCCTGTCTGTGACATCATAACAGCGGTACGGTTCAGATCATATTCACCGGACAGGATTGCCTCCATGATCTGCCCGACCACGAGCAGAGAGGGATAGCATGCATCATTATTGACATATTTCAAACCGACATTAATGGCATCCTTTGTGGCATTCTGCAGCAGGACAAAGTGGTATCCGGATGCTTCAAATGCAGGCTGCATCACATCAAAATGAATCGGGGACATCTGCGGACACAGAATGGTATAATTTTTACGCATTTCTTCTGTGAAAACCCGGCGATGATATGCAGAGGAGTGTATTTCTCGCTTCATCTGTTTGTGCTCACGTACTTTAATGGCGGAGAGCAGGGAACGAATACGAATTCTGGCTGCTCCAAGGTTGTTTACTTCATCGATTTTCAGGCATGTATAGATTTTATCAGAGCCGGTCAGAATCTCGCTGACCTGATCTGTCGTGACGGCATCCAGTCCGCAGCCAAATGAATTTAACTGTACAAGCTCCAGATTGTCTCGGGTTCTGACAAAATTTGCCGCATTATACAGTCTGGTATGGTACATCCACTGATCAGATACACGCAGAGGACGTTCTACTGGTGCCAGATGTGCCACTGAATCCTCTGTAAGTACGGCCACGTCATAGGAAGTAATCAGTTCAGGAATGCCGTGATTGATCTCTGGATCGATATGATAGGGCCTGCCGGCAAGGACAATACCGCGTCTTCCTGTTTCCTCAAGATAGCGCAGTACTTCTTCTCCCTTTAACTGAATATCATGATGGGCATTTTCAAGCTCTGTCCATCCGGCATGCACTGCGATCACGATATCATTATCTGATATCTCCGGAAAAGCCTCTTTGAGCCGGTCAGCGATCACTGCTTCATCCCGAAATGACAGGAATGGATTGATAAATCTCACATCACCATGCTGAATTTCATCCATATTATTTTTGATGTTTTCCGGATAGGAGGTTACAATCGGACAATTATAATGATTATTGGCATCCGGAGTTTCATTTCTCTCATAAAACAGAGAGGGATAGAAGATGGCCGGAACGCCTTGCCTGATCAGCCATGCAATATGTCCGTGCACGAGCTTGGCAGGATAACATTCTGATTCACTTGGGATCGATTCGATACCGAGCTCATAAATCTTATGTGTCGAACTGGGTGAGAGCACGACCTGAAATCCAAGCGCGGTCAGGAATGTAAACCAGAACGGATAGTTCTCATACATATTTAATACACGCGGAACTCCGATTCTGCCTCGGGGGGCTTCATCAATCGGCAGCGGCTCGTAGGAAAAGAGACGCTGTTCTTTATATTCAAACAGATTCGGAATATTGTTCTCATTTTTTGTCTTTCCGATTCCTCGTTCACAACGATTGCCGGAGATATACTGACGACCGCCTGTGAATTTATTGATGGTCAGGCGGCAGTTGTTGGTACAGCCCTTACATTTTGCCATACTCGTCGAAAACTCCAGGGCATTGATCTTATCGATGGACAGCATGGTGGATACATAATTTTCAGTATGTCGTTCTCTTGCAATCAGTGCGGCACCAAAGGCACCCATAATACCGGCAATATCAGGACGTATGACATCACAGCCGGCTATTTTTTCAAAGCTGCGCAGTACGGCATCATTATAAAATGTACCACCCTGTACGACGATGCGGGAGCCAAGCTGTGAGGCATCGGAGACCTTGATCACCTTGAACAGGGCATTTTTGATAACGGAATAGGCAAGTCCGGCAGAGATGTCATCCACACCGGCACCTTCCTTTTGTGCCTGTTTTACCTTGGAATTCATGAAAACGGTACAGCGTGTGCCAAGATCAATCGGATGCTTTGCAAAAAGAGCAGCCTGCGCGAAGTCCTGTACGCTGTAGTTCAGAGACTTGGCAAATGTTTCAATAAAGGATCCGCAGCCGGAGGAGCAAGCCTCATTCAGCTGTACACTGTCAACGGTGTGATTCTTGATCTTGATGCATTTCATATCCTGACCGCCGATGTCCAGAATACAGTCCACATCGGGCTCGAAAAATGCAGCAGCATAATAATGAGAAACGGTTTCAACCTCTCCCTCATCCAGCATCAGCGCTGCCTTAATCAGAGCTTCACCGTAACCGGTGGAGCAGGAATGTACAATAGATGCACTGGGCGGCAGCAAATGATAGATTTCCTTGATGGAACGGATCGTCGTAGCAAGAGGACTGCCGTTATTGTTGCTGTAGAAAGAATACAGGAGAGAGCCATCCTCACCGACAAGAGCCACCTTGGTCGTGGTAGAGCCGGCATCAATTCCAAGAAAGCAGTTGCCTTCATAGTCCTTTAACGGTGCGGTGACTACGCAATGTGCATTGTGGCGTTCTTCAAAGGCGGCATAGTCCTTTTTGGAAGCAAAGAGCGGTTCCATACGTTCAACTTCGAATTCCATCTTGATATCGCCGGATAGTCTGGCAACCATATCAGACAGAGTCGTGATGACATCCGCATGATAATTCAATGCAGAGCCTATGGCAGCAAACAGGTGTGAATGCTCAGGTGCGATAATATGTTCATCATCCAGTTTTAATGTGCGGATAAATGCAGCCTTTAACTCCGAAAGAAAGTGCAGAGGCCCGCCAAGAAATGCAACATGGCCGCGGATTGGCTTACCACAGGCCAGGCCGCTGATCGTCTGGTTGACAACCGCCTGAAAGATAGATGCTGCAAGATCTTCTTTTGTTG
>CAYRJT010000029.1:0-1338 GCA_964424675.1 uncultured Lachnospiraceae bacterium | reverse complement strand
AGCGGCTGGATATCCGATTTGGCAAATACACCGCAGCGGGCAGCTATGGTGTAGAGAGACTGATAATTTTTGGCATATTCGTTCAGCCCCATGGCGTCCGTCTGGAGCAGTGAAGCCATCTGATCAATAAAGGAGCCTGTACCACCGGCACAGATTCCGTTCATACGCTGCTCTACATTGCCGCCTTCAAAATAAATAATCTTGGCATCCTCGCCACCAAGCTCAATGGCCACATCAGTCTGGGGAGCATAATCAGAGAGCGCTGTAGATACTGCTATGACCTCCTGTACAAATGGAACCTGCAGGTGGTTGGCAAGCGTCAGGCCACCGGAGCCTGTGATCATCGGTGCGATCTCCAATTCTCCAAGCTGGCTGTATGCCTTTGCGAGCAGACTGGCCAGAGTTTCCCGTATATTTGCAAAGTGACGCTCATAATCAGAGAAGAGCAGTTCATTTTTATCATTGATAACAGCTATTTTGACGGTCGTGGACCCAATGTCAATTCCGAGTTTATGTAAGGCCATTTCCGTGCCTCCTTTATTTCCGTTTCTTATTTATATGGTTTGTCTGTGCAGACCAGTTTACATTATACGACATGGTTTTTAAAAGTGCAATCGGAAGTCCTGACCAAATTCTAAAAAAAGTATATCTCAGAGATAAAATTTGATATGGTCATGTTTACATTTATTCGCTGCAATGGTACAATACCAAGAGGCGAAACGCGCCAAAATGGCGCAGGTCAATTAAGGATGAGGTGTATTACATGAGTAAATTTCTGGATCGTTTAGAGAAGAAAATCGGGCGATATGCCATCAATAATCTTTCTCTTTATATTATAGGAGGATATGCAATCGGCTATGTGATGCAGACATTTTCACCGTCAATCACGAACTGGCTCAGTCTGAATCCATATGAGATACTGCATGGACAGATCTGGAGACTCATTACATGGATGCTGATTCCGCCCAGTGGTTATAATATTATATTCCTGGCAATCATGCTATATTTCTATTATTCGCTTGGAACAACACTGGAGAGGACATGGGGAGCATTACGGTACAATGTGTATATTCTGTCGGGTATGCTGTTTACGGCCATCGGTGCATTTGTATTGTATCTTGTCCGGACAGGCATGGATCCGAATCCGGGCAATGCGTATGGATATGGAATGATCATCAGCATGATGATTTCCACATACTATGTCAATATGTCCATTTTCCTTGCATTTGCCGCCAATTATCCTGATATGCAGATTTTGTTCTGGTTTATCATTCCAATCAAGATCAAGTGGATGGCTTATGTATATGGTGCGATCCTTGCATACAGTTTCATAAGGGG
>CAYRJT010000028.1:0-13889 GCA_964424675.1 uncultured Lachnospiraceae bacterium | reverse complement strand
CTTTCTTTACATAGTTCCAAAATGCAGAAATTCAGACGGGACTCCATATCGCAACTGCCGGTATGTGTCTGCTGATGCTGCTGCGAAAGCTGCGGATTAGCATTCTGCCGGCCAGTGGAATCAGCATGTTCCTGATCGTTCAGTATGGGGTCATGACAGGACTGCAGACATCGACATTCAGGGCACTGGTGATGTTTCTGCTGGGCGTGATCGCGCTGTGTATCGGACGTACCTATGATCTGCTGTCGGGTATGTCGCTGGCAGCTGTCATGATGGTGCTGGATAATCCTCTGTATCTGTATCATACAGGTTTTTTGCTGTCATTTGGAGCGGTTATGGGGATTGGACTGATTCATCCCTGTATGATATGGCTGATTGCGCCGCGATATCGGAGAAACAAACTGGTACAGTCGATCTGCATCAGCCTGTCAACGCAGTTAGCAACACTTCCGATCATACTCAGCAGCTATTATCAGGTGTCTGTATGCGGGATACTGTTAAATCTCGTTGTAGTGCCGCTGATGACGTTTGTATTGGCACTTGGTATGCTGGGTGGTGTGGCAGGATTGTGGTCTGATCCGGTTGGATTCGGACTTTTATTTCCGTGCAGATGGATTTTGTGGTTCTACGAGTGGCTGTCAGAGTATGCGACCGGGCTGCCGGGGAGCGTCTGGATCACGGGAAAGCCGGAGCTGTGGAGAGCAGTCGTGTATTATGTGTTGTTGTTTTCGTTTCTCATGCTATTGTCATACATCAAATCGAAATGTAAGTATCAGAAGTGTCAATATCTAGTGAGACTTCGAATACTGGGAATCTGCGTTATGTTAACCATAGGAATTGTATTAACGACAAGAGAAAGGGAGACATTTACGATTACGATGTTGTCCGTCGGACAGGGGGAATGTACGGTGATTCACGGTCAGGATGTACCGACGGTGATGGTAGACGGTGGCAGTACGGACATTAAGGAGGTCGGTAAATACCGTATGATCCCGTACTTGAAGGCTAACCGGCTGCACAGGATTGACACGGTTCTGGTATCTCATACGGATACGGATCATGTCAGCGGCATTCTGGAGATCCTGCAGTCACCAGAGCAAGGCGTACGGATCAGACGGCTGATCCTGCCGGCAATTCCCGCGGAACTTCAAAATGAGCATTATGGAGAGCTGGTTCGGGCAGCAGAGACAGTGGGAACGCAGGTATATGTGATGAGAAGAGGGGAGAAAATCCTGATTCCGGGGCAACATCAAAACATTGAATGGACATGTCTGCATCCGTCGGATTGCATGACGGGTGATCTGAATGACAATTCTATGGTACTGATGATGAGTTATGTCAACTTAAGCATGCTGTTCACAGGTGACATCTCATCATCGGCAGAGGCAGAACTGACCAGTCTGGTTTCTGACTGCAATGTGCTGAAGGTTCCGCATCATGGTTCACGCTTTTCAAGCAGTGAAGCATTCCTGCAGGCTGCAGCTCCGAAGCTTGCCCTGATCTCCGCAGGTAAAGATAATTCCTATGGACATCCCCATGAAGAAACACTACAAAATCTGTCAGACATACCGGTTTACATAACGTGCGAAGCAGGACAAATCGACCTGATACAGGAAAGTACAAAGATTCAAGTCAGAACCTTTCTCCGAGATTAGAGAAAGTTTCATCAATTTGGTTGTATTTCCTACTGATATCGACTAAAATAAGAACATGAAAAGCATTATAGAGGACATCAAAAATAATACCTATAAACCAGTCTATCTGCTCTATGGCGAGGAGGCGTATCTAAAGAAGCAGTATAAGGATAAGCTGCGACAGGCACTCTCGGCACCGGATGATACGATGAACTACTCGTATTATGAGGGGAAGGACACGAATGCCAAGGCTGTGATTGACCTCGCAGCAACAATGCCTTTTTTGGCAGAACGCAGACTGATTATTATGGAAAACACCGGATATTTCAAGTCCGCCAATGAGGACATGGCTGCATTTATGAAGGAAATCCCAGAGACAACCTGCATGGTGTTTGTGGAACAGGAAGTTGATAAACGTAGCAGGATGTTCAAGGCAGTCAAGGATGCCGGACGTGTGGTCGAGATGGTACGTCAGGATGAAAATACTCTGAAACGCTGGATTCTGGGGATTTTGAAACGGGAAAACATGAATCTGACAGAGCAGACCTTGAATTTGTTTCTACAAATGACCGGTGATGATATGGATCATATCGAGAAGGAACTGGAAAAGCTGATCTGCTACTGTATGGGCAGAGACAGCATTACGAGCGCCGATGTAGAAGCGGTCTGTGCGGCCAGAGTCACGAACAAGATTTTTGACATGATCAACGCCATCGCGGAGAAGCGGCAGGAGGAGGCATTGGCACTGTATAATGATCTGCTGACGCTGAAGGAACCACCGATGCGGATTCTGTTCCTGATTGCCAGACAGTTCAATCTTCTGATGCAGGTCAAGGAAATGAAAGCTGCCGGCAGCAATCAGCAGGCAATTGCAGAAAAAACAGGACTTCATGGTTTTATCGTGGGTAAGTATATCACGCAGTCCGGAAAGTTTACGCGTCAGATGCTGCGGGAAGCAGTGGAAGCCTGCGTAGATGCTGAGGAAGCAGTCAAGACCGGCAGGATGAATGATATCATGAGCGTAGAACTCCTGATTATCAAATACAGCAGTCAATCAAATAACAACCATTTTAAATGAAAGAAAAGAGGTTATGACCATGGATGATTTTCAAAAGGTAGTGCAGGATATCGTAGACAAGACAAAGGAACTGACTGGCGCAGCAAAAATACATGCGGATATTAAAAATGAGGAATTAAAGATCCAGAGAAAATATTATGAACTGGGCAAGAAATACTATGAACTGTACAAGGATGCACCGGAGCAGGCAATGAAGGAATATGTAGACTATATTGATGGCTGTAATGCAAAGATATGGGACTGCAAAGAGAAGCTGGATGAAATGAAGGCACACGAGTGAATTATCTGTGAACTGCGCCGAAATCAAAGAGATGACTTGCAATTAGCCCGTTGATGAAGTATAATTATCTTAGGAACATGGGCTGATTTGTGTAGCCCGCATGAAGTATCACATGGAGGTGGTATGATGAGTGTAGAGACGATTCAAAATGTCTCAATCAATGCATCAGATACGAAGCTGCCCAGGATGCATCAGATGAATGTCAATGAACGACGCGAGTCTGCCGCAGCCGCAAACGCAGTGATCGATCCGGAGATTCAGAAGCTGGAAACGGTGATTCCATCCGTAGCTGCAGCAGGTAAGGAACAGCAGACAATCAATGCAAAGAACAGACAGACATTGGAAGCAGGCAGAGAAGCAAAGGCTTCTGAGAAGAAATACAACGAGGTCATGACAGAAAAGGCAGTCGAGAATGCCAATAACCGGGTGAAAAGTACGAAGACCAACGCAAAGTTTGAATACAATGAGGATATCAACAGGATCACAATTACCATCACAGATGCGGACAATGAGGTCGTCAAGGAAATCCCACCCGAAGAAACTCAGAAAATGCTGGAGCGTATCCACACATTTTCCGGAATGGTTTATGACAGAGAGATATAGAGGGATATAAATTGCGAAGCAATTTATGCCCTCAGGAGCAAAATGGAACATTTTGCGAGCAGATGACCATGAAATAATTATTAGCCGATTAATTTGGTTGACCATGGAACATTCTGTTGAGCAAATGACCATAGAATGGAACTTAGCCGAGAGTGAAGGTTCAGTAAATACAAGGAGGTAGATAACATGTCAAGTATACAGGGAGTAACATCAGGAGTCAGTGTTGACTATAGTCAGATTGCCAGTGGAAAGCGGATTAATTCTGCAGCAGACGATGCATCGGGATTGGCAATATCCGAAAAGCTGGAATCCCAGTCCACCGGTCTTGATACAGGTGCAGCAAATGCGCAGTCAGGCAAGGATGCGCTGAATATATCAGACGGAGCCCTCGGCGGCATCAATGATTCTCTGCAGAGAATCTATGAGCTGAGCGTTAAGGCATCCAACGGTTTGAACTCCGGCAGCGATCTGAGCGCTATGCAAAAGGAAGTAGACCAGCTGATGAAGGGGATTACAGAAACCGCATCCAATACAGAATATAATACATTAAAGCTGGTAGACGGCAGCATGGCAGATATCAATCTCGCCACAAATCCGGACGGCACAGGCCAGTCAATTAAAATGGCAAATGCTACGTTGGAGGCACTTGGAATTGACGGGTATGATCTGACAGGCAGCTTTGACATCAACAGAATTACATCAGCGATGGACAAAGTCAATGCCTCAAGAAGTGATGGCGGTGCAGCATCCAATGCACTCGACTATGCGATTGATTACAATCAATACGCATCCCAGAATACAACAGCAGCGCAAAGCCGTATCGAAGATCTGGATATTCCGAAGGCTATTTCAGAGCAGAAGAAAAATGAAGTGATTGACGAATATCAGATGATGATGCAGAAACAGAAAATGGACGCAGAAGCCAATTCTATAACAGGATTATTTAAATTCTAAGCAGAGTGTGAGAGACGAACGATGAAGACAGTATCACATAGGTGTGGTACTGTCTTTTCTATCAGACCATCATAAGGAGAGTATATATGCGACAGAATCCACAGGCATTGGAGATTTACAGACATTTTAAGGGGAACTATTATCAGATTGTTCAGCTTGCGGTGCATACCGAGACAGAGGAGGAACTGGTTATTTACAGACCAATGTATGATAATGACCATATCTATGCACGTCCACTCGCGATGTTTATGAGTGAAGTAGATCATGAGAAGTATCCGGAGGCCAGACAGAGATTCAGATTTGAGAAGGTGGACTTTAACGGACAGATTCCGGAGACTCAGACGACAGATACAGAGAGCAAAGCGAATGAAGCTGAGAATAGCACAGAAGGAAGTACACACCGTCAGGAGCAGGATACGGAGAGACGCCCTCGCCAACAGGAAGAAAATCTGGATTTCGACCGCAGCAGGAGTGAGTATGGCGGAGGCAGGAGTGCTCTCATCCGTACAAAGCGCGATCAGAAGGAATATACAGTGATGGACTTTCTGGATGCAGATACCTATGAACACAAGCTGGAAATCCTTAGATTGCTGCGAAACAAGCTGGATGACAGCATGATCAATACCATAGCGGTGTCTCTGGATCTGGAACCAAAGGGCAGTTCGATCGAGGAGCAGTATGAGGATATCAGGTATTGCCTGACAACATTGGAGAAATATGAATGCAATCGTTTGAGGTAGAAAACGACATACAGCAGTTATTAAAATGGTTTGAAAAAAATGCACGTTCATTACCATGGCGTGAACAAAGGACACCCTATAAGATCTGGGTGTCCGAAATTATGCTGCAGCAGACACGGGTCGAGGCAGTCAGGGGATACTATGAACGCTTTATGTTGGCTTTGCCATCTATCAGTGATCTGGCTGTTGTCTCTGAAGATGAACTACTGAAGCTGTGGGAAGGACTGGGCTACTATAACCGGGTCAGGAACATGCAGAAAGCTGCATGTGTGGTCTGCAAACAGTATCAGGGAGAACTGCCGGCTGATTATCAGACACTGCTGAAGCTGCCCGGAATCGGTTCCTATACTGCAGGCGCGATTGCTTCTCAGGCATTTGATATCCCGGAACCTGCAGTAGACGGCAATGTACTGCGTGTTCTTGCCCGGATAGACGGAGACGACCGTGATATTGCTGATCTATCCGTCAAAAAGGAAATAGAAGCGCGGCTGCGGCACGTTATGCAGACAGGATTGCCGGACAGAAGAGCAGGCGATTTCAATCAGGCACTGATGGAGCTTGGGGCCATTGTCTGTGTACCAAATGGAGTGCCAAAATGTGAACAATGTCCCATGCGATACAGATGCAGGGCATATAATGAGGACAGCTGGAGCTTATTACCCGTAAAAACGCCCAAGAAGCCACGCGTGATCGAAGATAAAACAGTAATGATTATAGTGAATGACAGGGAGGTACTGATCAGAAAGCGCGATTCGAAAGGTCTGTTAGCAGGGATGTATGAATTCCCAAATACAGAAGGCTGTCTCGATGAGAAGACGGTACTGGATTATGTTGCCGGACTTGGTTTGATGAGTTTGCGAATTGAACCGCTTCCGGGGGCGAAGCATATTTTTACCCACCGGGAATGGCATATGAAAGCATACCGGATCCATATTGCAGACGAAACAGAGGCAAACCGGCTCATGAGAAACATGCAGTTTGTAAACAGACAGCAGATAGAAACGACCTATGCGGTTCCCTCAGCATTCTCCATGTTTACGAAATATGTTTCTATATGATATAATGAGCGAAAGAGAGCCATAGGGAGCTTGCTCACTATTGGCGAACGGCGAATGTCGATCATGAACGAAGTTCATGATATAATGAAAAAATAAAAATGACAAGTTCCGACGTTTTATGCATTCATGCATAAAATCAAAGGCGACAGACGGAGGAAATATGAAATTACTGACCGTAGCGATTCCCTGCTATAATTCTGAGGCATATATGAGTAAATGCATAGAATCTCTGCTTCCGGGCGGCGAAGATGTAGAAATTCTGATCGTGGATGACGGATCGAAGGATGGAACAGCACAGATTGCTGATGATTATGCAGCAAAATATCCATCGATTATCCGTGCAATTCATCAGGAAAACGGCGGACATGGTGAAGCAGTTAATGCAGGCTTGAGAAATGCGACCGGCATGTATTATAAGGTGGTCGATAGCGATGACTGGTTTAAGGAGGATGCTTATCTGGCAGTACTCAGCAAGCTGCGCGAGCTTGCAGGCGAGGGCAAGGGCCTGGATATGATGATCTGCAATTTTGTTTACGAGAAGGAGAGCCTGAAACATAAAAAGGTAATGACTTATCGCACAGCACTGCCCAAGGATCAGGTCTTTACATGGGATCAGGTGAAGCATTTTCTGCCCGGACAGTATATTCTGATGCATTCTGTTATTTACAGAACAAGGCTGCTGCAGGACTGTGGTATGGAATTGCCAAAGCACACATTTTACGTGGACAATATTTTTGTATTCCATCCACTGCCGTTTGTGAAGACGATGTATTACATGGATGTCAATCTGTATCGTTATTATATAGGACGCGAGGATCAGTCCGTCAATGAACAGGTCATGATCGGCCGCATTGACCAGCAGATTCGTGTGAACCGTATCATGATTGACTATATGGCGGACCAGAAGATGCTGCATCCGAAGGTGAGACATTACATGATGAACTATCTGGATATCATTACGACAGTGACTTCGATCATGCTGATCAAGTCTGACACAGAGGAGAATCTGCTGAAAAAGCGTGAGCTTTGGCAGTATATCAAGGACAAGGATATCTGGATGTACCTGAGACTCCGCTTCGGCATCCTTGGCAGTGCCACGAATCTGCCGGGTAAGGGAGGACGTAAGATATCCGTAGCGGAATATAAAGTTGCACGTCGGTTTGTGGGATTTAACTAAAAAAACAGGAGCTGCTGATGAAATGGCGGCTCCTGTTTTTGTTCAAATATCATATAAAAGACTTTACTTTAAATGTTAGATTCTTGTTCCCGTACCTGACGACGTACACGTCTGCGTTCATGCAGCGCCGCATAGTCTACCTTGTAAACAAGCGGATACAGGATAAATGCCATAGCAAATGCAGTCAGTACATCAAATACAGAATGCTGCTTTAAAAATACGGTTGACATAATAATAGAAACACAAATGATAAAGGAACCGTATCTTAACCATTTTTTCTGGCGCAAGACCTCATTATGTGTCACTGCAAGGTGGGCACCGATAGAATTGTATACATGGATGCTCGGAAACAGATTGGAGGCTGTGTCCATGCCATACAAGTGTGAGACCAGCCCGGTGAAGAAATTCGGGTTCGTAAACTCCTGCGGTCTGAGTCTGTGTGCATTTGGAAATACAGTGGAAATAATCAAAAATATGGTCATGCCGGTGAAGAGAAATACACAGTTGTGCAGATACTCTTTTTCATCTGTGAACAGGCATGTGACCAATACGGAAAACACGTACACAAACCAGATGAAATACGGAATGATAAAATACTCACAAAACGGAATATAATCATCAATCTGCATATGAACCCAGATATATCTGCGTGGAGACAGGATCCGGTTCTCCAGATAGACAAACCATGGAAAATAGACAGCGGCATAGAATAGCATAATAGATGCCAGCTTCCATTTCTTATCTAATAAATGAACCTTACTTTTTAACTGATTAAAAGAAATAACGAAATGCTGCATATAACCTCAACTCACTCTTTTCTGAATCAAACAATATTAACGTAGTATCATTTTCAGCTGCTTTGGATCAATGGAGACAGTGACCTCTTTTTGCAGCCTGCAGGATTCTCCATCTGCATGTACGGCTGCCGGTACATCTGTGATGATCTGTACCTTTTTAGCCTGATAAATATGGACACTCTTGAAACGGATATGGTTGCCTTTATAGGCTGTCGGCAGCATGCGAAGCGCTTTCAGCTTGCCGATATGGTTGATGGCACAGATATCGAGTAGCCCGTCAGAGGGATCTGCCTTGGGACAGAACATGAAGCCGCCGCCCTCAAACTTATGTACCATGGATGTGACAAACAGATAGTCATCAAAATGCAGTCTCTGTGTATCATCCAGTATGACATCACAGCTGTGGCATTTGGTAGTCAACAATTGTTTTAAAGCAATGATCACATAAATCAGTTTCCCAAGACCTACTTTATTCAGGCAATATTTCATGCGTGAAGCCAGTGCTTCGTGACAAATCGCCGCATCATATCCGATTCCCATGCTGACACCGAAGTTACGCCGGGTTCCTTCATATTCAAGGCATCCGATATCCAGACGGATGAATTGCTTTGGATTCAGGATATTGCGGATCATGTCCTCTGGACTTGCCGTCAGGCGCAGATCTCTGGCAAAATCGTTGCTTGACCCTGCAGGGATGTATCCGAATGTGACATGACTAAAATCCCGAATGCCGGTCAGCACTTCATTGATTGTGCCATCACCGCCAAGCACGACGATACACTGATGCTCGTCACCCTCTGTCAGTGCAGCTGCAATGCGTCTCGCACTGTCAGGTCCATCTGTAAAATAGGGCGTATATTCTGTATTCTGTTCTGCTAAGATTTTCTCGACCCTGTTCCAGATCTTTCGGCCGTTGCCGGTGCTGGAGGCCGGATTGATGATGATATGGTACATATGTATTCCTCCCGCAAACAGTCACACGAAGGTACATTCATCTGCTGTATGAAACCACCGTTTTTATAACAATGACAGTTTACTACAATCACGGAATAATAACAAGAAATATATTTGCAGAAAGGTAAAATTGTGCTATATTTAGTTAAAAAGCATGGAGGGCATAAAATGTATTCTTTGGATGAAGTAAGAATGGTCGATCCCGAAGTTGCGGACGCCATTGTAAAAGAGCAGGAAAGACAGGACAGTCACATCGAGCTGATTGCATCTGAGAACTGGGTCAGCAAGGCAGTTATGGCAGCAATGGGCAGCCCGTTGACGAATAAATATGCAGAGGGATATCCCGGAAAGAGATATTACGGTGGATGTGAGTGTGTTGATATCGTAGAGGATCTAGCAAGAGACAGGGCAAAAGAGCTGTTCCACTGCGATTATGCCAATGTACAGCCACACTCAGGTGCTCAGGCCAACATGGCAGTATTCTTTGCAATGCTGGAGCCGGGTGATACCTTTATGGGTATGAATCTGGATCATGGCGGACATCTGTCACATGGTTCACCGGTCAATATGTCAGGAAAGTATTTTCATTGTGTACACTATGGTGTGAATGATGAAGGCTTTATTGATTATGATGAAGTCAGAAGAATCGCACTGGAGTGCAAACCGAAAATGATCCTTGCAGGTGCAAGTGCCTATGCAAGAGCCATTGATTTTAAGAAATTCAGAGAGATTTGCGATGAGGTTGGAGCATATCTGATGGTAGATATGGCGCATATTGCAGGACTGATCGCAGCGGGACTCCATGAGAGCCCGGTTCCTTATGCAGATGTAGTGACAACAACGACGCATAAGACACTGCGCGGACCTCGCGGAGGTATGATTCTCTGCAATCAGGCAGCAGCGGACAAGTTTAATTTCAACAAAGCAATATTCCCGGGTATTCAGGGCGGCCCTTTGATGCATGTGATCGCAGCCAAGGCTGTCTGCCTCAAGGAGGCTCTGGATCCGTCCTTTAAGGTATATCAGCAGCATGTCTATGACAATGCACAGGCACTGTCAAAGGGACTGATCAGTCGTGGAGTCAAGATCGTGTCCGGTGGTACCGACAACCATTTGATGCTAGTGGATCTGACAACATTTAACCTGACCGGCAAGGAAGTAGAAAAGCTGCTCGATCAGGCACACATTACAGCAAATAAGAATACGATTCCCAATGATCCACAGTCACCATTTGTGACAAGTGGTATCAGACTCGGCACACCGGCGGTTTCCTCCAGAGGTATGAATACAGAGGATATGGATCAGATTGCAGAGGCGATTGCGACCGTGATCAAGGAAGGCGAGGCAGGTATTCCGAAGGCAAGAGCAATCGTACAGACATTAACGGACAAGTATCCTTTGATCTAAGATTACCATCATCTGAATTGGAATTTATGGATAAGCCGGACTGCAATTTCCGGCTTATCTTTATGCAATTTTTTACGAAATAATTGCTGTAATAATGACAGGGATGTGATATACTTTCATAGACAGTACGCACAAAGTATTGACACTGGTTTACATAGTAACCACAAGATGATGTGGATGATTTGATTTCGTTTGGAGATGACATGAAAAGCAGTGACCGGGAGCAGAAACAGATACCCGTGATACAGGTAGCTGGGTTAAAGAAAATATACAGAGTCGGTGACACGAGAGTACGCGCATTGAACGGTGTTGATTTTACAATCTATAAGGGCGAGTTCTGCTCGATTGTAGGCACCTCCGGTTCCGGCAAATCGACCCTGCTGAATATGCTGGCAGGTCTGGAAAAGCCCACAAAGGGTGAGATCATCATAGCTGGAAAACACATTGAGAATATGACGGAGAACCAGTTAGTCAGCTTTCGCAGAGAGCATGTCGGATTTATCTTCCAGTCCTTCAATCTGCTGTCAACCATGAACGCAGAGGAAAATGTTGCCCTGCCGCTGACCTTTCGCGGTATGGGAAAGAAGGAACGAATCGAACGGGCGCGTAAGACCCTGAAAATGGTAGGGCTCAAGGAACATATGAAGCATAAGCCGACGCAGATGTCAGGCGGACAGCAGCAAAGGGTCGGTGTGGCGAGAGCATTGGTGCTGAATCCGGAGATTGTATTTGCAGACGAACCAACCGGCAATCTGGATTCCAATACATCGGCAGAGGTCATGGCGCTGATGCGCAAGGTTGTAAATGAACAGCATCAGACGCTGGTCATGGTGACACATGATAACCATCTGGCCTCATTCGCTGACAGGATTTTTCATATCAAAGATGGTAAGATCATTCAAATAGAGGATAACAGAAATCAAGGAGAAGAGGATCATGAACAGGCGGAGTAAGAAAAACAGAATCATAGCATTTGCTTTTGCAGCTGTATTTACCTGTGCTGCGCTGATGACGGAGCCGATGGATGCATATGCGGATACAACATCAGGAAACAGTACGTCAAGTACATCAACGACTGCTAATAAGGATTATACCGGTGCTTATTCTTCTTCTGATTATATTAAGCCGGGTAATTACTGGTTCACTCCGTCCGGCAAGTACGGAGAACTGGTAACGATCACACTGCCGATTGTCAACATGACACCCTATACCATCAAGGATGTTGTGATTTCGCCGATTGTCAGTGGCAACAAAAAGGACTGGCCGTTTGAGATTACACAGACGAATTATGTACTAAAGCTGGATTCACTGGCAGGCTCCAATGCTGAGCCTGATGTGAACAAGCGTACCAAAGATCTGTTCTGGACATTTCAGGTTCGTGATGATGTGCTGAACGGGTATTATCCGATCCAATACCAGATCCTTTACACGGATGAGCTGTGCAACCAGGGCTCCTGCACGATCTCGACCTATATTGAGTGTACGGGCAAGCCGGGAGCCAAGAACATCAACGGAGATGACGATGATGATAAAAAGTCTACACCGCGTATCATTGTGACTGGATTTGAAACCGATCCGGCAGAGGTGTTTGCGGGAGAGAACTTTATGTTAACCATACATGTAAAGAATACTTCTTCTAAAACAGCTGTTCAGAATGTAGAGTTTGATCTGGAGGCGGCTGTGGAAGGAAAGGATGCAACTGCTACCTATTCGGCATTCCTGCCGACTTCGGGCTCTAATAGTGTCTATGTGGACAGCATCCCGATCGGCGGTACCATCGATATGGCAGTTGAGTTTACAGCAAAGGCCGATCTGTCACAGAAGCCGTATGTTCTGAATGTGAAGATGAAATACGAGGATTCAGAAAATAATCCATATGAGGCAACCGGCAGCATATCCATACCGGTACGTCAGGAGTCCAAGTTTGACATCAGTTCGTTTGAGGTGGCTCCTACGGAGCTGACAGTGGGCAATGAAGCAGACATCATGTTCAATATTTATAATACCGGAAAGACGAAGCTGTATAATGTCAAGGCAAGGATCATGGCAGATTCCATCTCGGAGGGAGATGCTTTTGTGGGTAATCTTGACTCCGGTGCTACCGGCAATGTAGATGTCATGGTAACAGGTGAGCAGCCGACCATGGATGACGGTACGATCAAGGTACTTGTATCTTATGAAGATGATACGGGAAAGGTATTTGAGCAGGAGTTTTCTACAGAGCTTTTTGTAAATGAAGCAATGGAAGAGATGGACATGGATATGATGGAAATGCCTGAAGAACAGCCGCAAAAGGGCTTTCCGATGTGGCTGATTGGTATCATTGCAGGCGTGGTGATCATTGCAGTGATCATTGTACTTGTTGCAATCAGAAAAAAGAAGAAAAAGAAAAAAGAAGAACAGTTGTTGATTGAAGACCTGAGTGATGATGAGGACCAGTAAATGAAACTGATAGATTTGTTCCGCATGAGCAGCAGTAATTTGTTTAAGCGCAAGATCAGAACGATACTGACGGTGTTGGGCGTTGTGATTGGAACTGCCTCCATTGTGGTCATGATTTCTCTTGGCCTTGGTCTTGACAGAGCAACGATGGAACAGATAGAGAGCTACGGAGGACTGACGACCATTCGTGTGTCCGAGGCTTATGAGGACTCCTCCAATAACAGCAGCAATGGGGAAAAAAAGAGGCTGAATGATGCATTGACAGAAGAACTGAAGAGACTCGACCATGTTGAGTCAGTGACTCCTTTCCTGAATACCAGTGTCATCCTGAAACAGGGGATATACGAGGCAAATGTGCAGCTGCAGGGAATCAGTCTGGATGGTCTGAGAGAGATGAATCTGGAGTTTGCCGAGGGTGGAGTGCCGGAAGCAGATGCGCCGCTGGAGCTGGTTTATGGAAGCTCTCTGGCTGAGGATTTCTATAATGCGAAGACAGGGCAGTATGTATTCTGGGAGACAAATACTCTGCCGGATGTTGATTTTATGGGACAGCCAATGTTTGTGATTTTTGATACGGACGCATACTGGTCGGCAAAGAATCATAAGAACAGCATAGGGACAGGGAACAATACAACCGGAACATCGAATACCGGTCAGACGACGGAACCGGTCAAGATGCCTAAGAAGTATATCATAGAAGGAGCAGGCGTGATACAAAAGCCGGCTTCCGGATATAATCAGAACTCATGGAGTGTATATTGTGAC
>CAYRJT010000027.1:1550-13956 GCA_964424675.1 uncultured Lachnospiraceae bacterium | reverse complement strand
TCCTTCACATACAGCTTCCAGCCGACCGGCAGTGACTTCGATACCTGCTCGATCAGGTTACATTCATCTACATAATAGGAAGCCTTCACGAACACAGTAGATTCCGGAATCAGATGCAGTGGCATATATACATAGTCCTCACCCTCGACCGGATTCTCGAAGAGCTTGTTCTTCCCCATATATTTTCTTCTGCGCAGCTCCACCTGCAGATAATGCCTGATATATGGAAGACTCGGTGCATAGAGTACTTTGCTCTTTCTCTTGATCTTCCCGTTCTTCTTCGTAATGTCCATGTTCCAGAAATAATGCAGCTTGCCGCGCATCACACGGGCAATCCAGATGAGGGAGCTCTTCTTGTACTGCGCCGTCACTGTTCCTGCAAATTCTTTATTCATAATAGAAGTCTCTGCACGATAATGCTCGATGTAATCATACATCTCCTGCAGCTCTTCCTTACTCTTCTTTAGATTTTCTCTATATTGACGCTCCACATATGGATCCACACCGACTGTGTTCTGCAGCGTCGGATATTTATACAGACCAAACTTGGAATACTCAATCGTGATATAGGGTATCTCCCTTTTATACGCTACCTCATTGATGATGGTGCGCTGCAGCTCTGCATTATCAAAGTCCAGAATCATATCCGGTTTAAATTCTTCAAAAATTGATAAGATCTTCTTATAATTAAGCTCCAGCCAGTACATATTCTCATCATAATCGGTCACTGACCAGTAATACCGGAAATGATAATGCTTCGTATTCTCCTGAGAGCTCATCAGCTGGAGGTTCAGATTCTTGAAATGTGTATACTCCTGCTCAATTTGTTCCAGATATGCAAGGTCTACCGGCGATATGCCTGTCTGCTTTCCCTTCTTTAAACCTTCAATGTAGGTTCCGCAAATGTCCTTCACATCATAAAGCTTCACGTCTGGCAGTTCTTCCTTGAATTTATAATAGGAATTCTGATTATAATAACACTTATTGTAGCTGCACTCTGTTGACATGATATAAAAAGCTGCCACCTCATTATCATGACGCAGCTCCTCTGCCAAAAACCAGAGAGGCATGGAATAAGTCTCTCTGCATATAAATAATATCTTCTTTCCTGTCAAATGGTTGGTTCGCATGAATCAGTTCCCCTTTTCCAGTTTTTCAAATGTCTGAACCCAGTCTGCTCCGGTCTGAAAGGAAATATTCTCCTTCAGAAAACGCTCGCGCCGTTTCACCGTAATCTTCCCAAAGAGCTTCGGGCTGAAAATACAGAGTAACACCTTTGCCTTGATGCTTTTTCCCACATGAGGGTTAGTCAGTACGCTGGAGGCATATTTACGCACCTGGGAGGCATACTGTCTGTCCTGCTTCCGGTCATAGGTTCCGAATAAAATATTATTCTGTATGACGCTCATGTTCTCATACGTTAAGAAATAACGCACACCCTGTTCCAGCTCCGGATATTTTACACGAATATAGTCACACATTTCATAATCATTTTTTATGGAAAGCACCAGATTATCCGCTACTCTGGAGCCGCTGTCCTCGCTGACCCTGAAATAATACTTGGATGCACTGTTGTATACAATACGATTTGCCATACTGAGCAGATGATACCCAATCTTCCGGTCCTCTACACGCTCTCCCACCGGAAATCTTACCTGTTCAAAGATACGTCTGCGATACAGCTTATCCCACAGATGCAGGAAAAATCCCTTTTGATATAAAATCTGATCAAAGGCTTCCTTTTCCGTCAGAACTGTTTCAACATTCTCCGTAACGCCTTCATTCCGGTTGGCATAGGCATTGTATTTGCCGACAACAGAAATATCAGCATCATGACGCAGTGCTGCCCCCACCATAATCTCGAACATATCAGGATCCGCCCAGTCATCTCCATCCACAAATCCGATGTACTCTCCGGTTGCTGCCTCAATCCCCTGATTTCTTGCAATGGCGACACCCTTTGGCGCTTCCTTGATTAAGATCACTCTGGAATCCTTCGCCGCATATGTATCTGCAATTCTGACACAGGCCTCATCTGTACTTCCGAGCACAATAATAATCTCAAGGTTCTGATAAGTCTGCCGGATCACAGACTCCAGACACTGCTCCAGAAATCGTTCCACCTTATATGCTATAATAATGACACTTACCTTCGGACTCTGCTCCATCGGTTCTCCTTTGACCGCCTGATCTGGCTGTTATCTGCCGGATTGCATAACAACCCGCCGGATGGCTTCGAGGTATTTGTGCTGCTTCACTTTGTCAGGTTCCAGCATGGCACCCTCTCCCCACTCATTCCAGGCGTTTATATAAACGTAATTTAACTTTTTTCTGTCTATTTTCTCTGCGATTCTTCCAAGTGCTCTTTCAAACTGCTCCGGGCTTGTGCCCGTATAGACCAAACCCTTGTAACTGCGCCTCGGAGTGTTATCCCAGTCAGGAATTAGTCCGGGGAAAGCATTCTCTTCGCTATAGTCTCTTTCTGCAATTTTGTCTAAAATCCATCTCGCAGGAATGGCTCTTTCCAGTATTTTCTTCTTTTTTATCTTATTTAATCTTGATTTAACAAATACACTTCCATGATAACAAATCTGATGCCATGCACCGAAATCATGCTTCAGGGTATAGCCCGGTTCAAAGTAATAATAGCCATCAACCGTTTCCGTTCGTGTCTCCTGTTCTCCTGCAGTCCTGCCGGATACAACATAAAGACCTGCAAAGCCTTCTTCCACTGCCCATTTTCTAAAACAGGACAGCATCTTAGGAAGACACTCTATATCAAACGTCCGGTAAATCTGCAGCACCGGCTTTCCATCAATCTGAATGTATCTCGGATCCTTAAAAAACGGAAGCAGATACTCAAAATGCCTTCTCCAGTCGGCTTCCTCACCATACTCCTGCTTCATCAGGATTTCTTCCTCGATCCCGTACCACGTACGCGTCCAGGATTCATTTGCCCAGCAGATGCTATAGTGCAGGTCAATCTCCGGATGCTGTAACAGAATCTCCATCGGCTTCTCCATAAGCTGACGGCCCTGAAACCAGTACTGATAAATACAGAACCCATAAACACCATACTGCTTCGCAAGCTCTGCCTGCCACTTCCAGGTCTCCACGCCGTCCTTCACCAGATCATAATACCGGTCACTAAGCGGCTCACGTGGCTGAATATGACCACAAAATAAGGGCTTTCCACGCTTCACGGCAGTCCACTCCGTATATCCCTCGCCCCACCATGCATCATTTTCAGGGAATGTATGATATTGTGGCAGATACATGCAGATGACTTTCATACAGATACCTCATGTTCACTCTTTTTCTCCACGGTCGCAGTCGCACATCTGCCCACTGCAAACCAGAAAATCGGTGTTGTAAGCTGGAAGGAAAGAATATTCGATCCAATTGATAAAAGAAGTGCCACGGCAATGATCCCAATTTCCACATAATATTCCTTCAAACGCTTCCCTGCCGCCTTGCAGACCAGAAACAGAATGAACAGGAAGATGGAAAAACCAATCACACCCTCCTCACAAATCAACTTCACCAGTCCGCCGTCTGCAATCACGTGTGCACCCTCATATGCAAGTGCCTTATGACCGTTCGCACCAAGTCCATTTCCAATCCATACATTATACAACGTATCCATGGCAACCACCCACTGCTCACTACGCTGTCCGACCGCCTCCGGTAAAGACACCAGTCTGCGGTATATCTTCACAACAGCATCCAGATCAACTACACAAAGGCCTATCAGACCGGCTATCAACACACCGATTTCAGCAAAGAAATACTTGATCTTAACCGCCTTGAACGAAAAGAAGATCAGCCAGTTCATATACAAAATCACCATGAAAGCAACTACCATCGCCGCCCTCTGGTTACTCATCATAGCAAAAAAGAAGTTCACAAAGAATAGAACAATCCCCACAATCGTATTCTTCCGGCTCTTCATCACATCATAAACCGATACGAGCATCCCATAGCACGCAATCGCGCCCAGACTCGTACTGCCGACAAGCGAACACATCCGCACACGCATCGTCGAAGCATCTGCCTTTGAAATATGACCATTCATCAGAAAATCCAGATAAAACTGTGGTGCCCAGATATACAGTACCAGTCCAATCATACACAAATACAGCACAGCCACAAGGAACCACCGGTAATACGTCCCAAGCTCATCCCCAACCGTCTTACCCACCATATAAAATACAACCGGCAGAATCGAATTCGAGAACTCCTCCGCAAACACCGAAACCGGGAGCCCATTACGCGTCAGCCAGATCACCGAAATCAGATTATACACCAGATACATCACCACCAGATAATCCACCGTACCAGAAAGCCTGATCTGCTTCCTAAAAAACAGCTCCACTGCCACACCCAGCATCAAAACCGAAGCAAACACCCCCGGCCGCACCCAGCCACAAAACATCATCAAAGTATAACCCAGCATAACCGCCAAGTAATAAATATTATACAATTTCATAGATTTCAATTGATTCATATCGTCTCCTAAAAACCTAATTTACGAGCACCCTCACAGCCTAAACAGCAGCTTGCGTGAGAGACAATCGGATTCAGCGAATACGCAGGGAATTAGAACAGCTTAGTATTCCGTTCAAAATCAGCTATTCCGGAACACGATGTTCCGGAAAGGCTCAGCTGAGCCACGGAGGGCGAATCTGAGCCGGTAGCGTACAATGCCAACAATCTCCCCGGAATACTTAGCAGTTCTTATTCCCGGAGTCCTGAGCAGAATACGATTGTCTCTCACGCAAGCCGCCGTTCCACGCCTCTAAGGGGTGCTCCCCACAACCTATCAAATTCCAGTTACCACACCTAACACCTCAGCCCAACTATCTCTATGCTGCATACCATCATCAGCTTCTGTCTGTACAATACCCTCTGTATTCAGACAAAGCATCCCTTCAATCGACCTCTGCATCAAATCAGCAAGCTCTTCCGCCTTGAACGGATCAAAATAATAAGCCTGTCCATAGCCCTCCAGCACCTCCGTACAAAACGGACAATCCGAAGCCAGAACCGGCGCACCAAACTGCCTTGCTTCCGCAAGCGGATACCCGAATGTCTCAATATAAGACGGAAAAATCAACGTCCTCTCATTATAGGCATCCAGCACCTGTTCCTTCGTCAGCCGTCCGTCCATACTGATATTACCATACCGGTTATCAAATACATAATCCGTCACTGTCTTCGTATCATCTATTGTAAAAAGGACATTAAAATCCGTAAAACCTCTCTCATTTAACAGCGTACATGCTTTCAGAATACACTCATGATTCTTGTAAATCATCACTCCCGACGGAAAGAAAAACCGATTTCCCTTCCTGATCCCCTCACGAATAAATCCATTGAGATTCTCCACATCCGGCAGAATCTGTGCAATCTTGTCCCCGGACACATGCGCCTTCTTGATGACCGCATCCCGCATCCACTTCGTCTGCACAATCACTCTGTCAGCCTTCCGGATAGAAGCATTGATGATCGCCCCGATCAGATGCTGATACACCGCATACTCCCGTTCTTTGCTCTTCAAAAAAGAAAATCTCTTAACAGTCTGAAACCCAAGCGGCTGATGCACATACACGACCTGCTTCCCACGATACCCGAACGTAACCGTATTCTGCAGTGAAAATACCACATCCGGCTGCAGCGCCCTGATATAAGAAGCACCCGTAAACAGATCAAACCTCAGCCGGTTGATCCAGCTCTTCTTGACCTCCTGCATGACGCGTACCTGAATCCGGTCAGTCTCCTCAATGAACGGGCCCCCAAGCAGGAAAATCCACTCATTGTCCGTATCATGCTCTGCAATATAATGATAGAAATCCGTCAGAATCGACAAAGCACCGGTCTTGCTGGCAGCAATGTCATTGACCACTATTTTCAAATCACTTACCCCACACCGTTTTGTTCACGATTTCTGTGTAACTCTGGATCAGCTTGACTACCTTGACAGACACATTCATGTCCGCATAATCCTCAGCCATGACAACCTCTTCACCATTCTCATACATGGCAACTGCAAGCTCTGTTGCCTGCTCCACATCCTCACCCTTGATACCGCCGATGACGATGGTACCCTTGTCGAGTACCTCAGGGCGCTCGGTAGAGGTTCGAATCAGCACGCCCGGGAAATGCAGCATGGCAGATTCCTCCGATAGTGTACCGCTGTCAGAAAGGACACAGTATGCATTCATCTGCAGCTTGTTGTAATCCAGAAAGCCAAAAGGCTTCATATTCGATACGAGCGGATGAAACTGAAACTTTCTCTGCTCAATGAATTTCATAGAACGCGGATGTGTGGAATAGATGACAGGCATCTGATACTTCTCAGCCATACGGTTAATGGCGTTCATCAGATCCATGAAATTCTCTTCCAGATCAATGTTTTCTTCTCTGTGCGCAGACACCAGAATATAGTTTCTCTTTTCGAGGTTCAGTCTTGTTAAGACATCACTCTTCTCGATCTGCTCCATATGATCCCGCAGCACCTCACGCATCGGAGAGCCTGTAACAAAGACCGTCTTGCCGTCAATCCCCTCTGAGAGAAGATATCTTCTGGAATGCTCTGTATAGGGCATATTAATATCGGAGATGTGGTCTACAATCTTACGGTTAATCATCTCGGATACATTCCAGTCCCAGCAGCGGTTGCCCGCCTCCATATGGAAAATGGGTATTTTCAGACGCTTTGCCGAAATCGCCGATAATGCAGAATTGGTATCACCAAGCAATAAAACCGCATCCGGCTTCACCTGCTGCATGAGTTCATAGGATTTTGCGATGATGTTGCCCATCGTCTCTCCAAGATTCGTACCAACACTCTCCAGATAATAATCCGGTGCCCGAAGATTCAAATCCTCAAAGAAAATCTCGTTCAATGTATAATCATAATTTTGACCGGTATGCACGAGTACATGATCAAAATACTTGTCTGCACACTTAATCACTACAGACAGTCTGATGATCTCAGGTCTCGTTCCGACAATCGTCATTACCTTCAGTTTGCCCATTTACTTACTTCTCCTCTCGACATCCAGATAAAATGTATCGGGTTTCTCAGGGTTGTACGCTTCATTGGCCCACATGACCGTTACCATATCTTCTGTTCCCTCATTGGTAATCTCATGCGTATATCCGGTCGGGATATCGACCACCGTCAGTTCATCCCCCGTTACATGGTATTCTATAATCTCATCCTGATCAATCTGGCGGAACCGGATACAGCCCTTCCCCTTCACGACCAGAAACTTCTCATTCTTCGTATGGTGCCAGTGCTTTCCCTTTGTAATGCCGGGCTTGGAAATGTTGACTGATACCTGTCCGCGATCCTTCGTTCTGATAAATTCCGTGAAGGAACCACGATTGTCTATATTCATTTTTAACGGATAAGCAAATTGATCCTTCGGTAAGTAGCTTAGGTAGGTACTGTAGAGCTTCTTCTCAAATTCATTATCCAGCTGCGGAATACTGAGTGAATTGCGGCTCTCCTTAAAGGAATAAAGCGTCTCCACAATCTTGCCGAGTGTCACTGTATGCACCGTCGGTATCATACAGAAGGCTCCGACCTGATTCTCTTTTCCTTCTAATGCTGCGATAAATTCATAGATCACATCATCAATGTAGACCAGATTCATCACCGTATTCGGGTCATTCACCTTGATTTCCAGATCATTTGCAATGTTATTGCAGAAGGTAGCCACACCACTGTTATAATTCGGTCTGCACCATTTGCCAAATACATTCGGCAGGCGGTATACAATGGCTCTCGCTCCTGTCTCCTCCTCATAGGCAAACATCAGATCCTCACCGGCCTTCTTACTCTTGCCATAAGGATTATCAAGCTCTGCCTGGATCGAAGATGTAATCAGCACTGGCGAATGGTTCTCATACTTTTTGAGCTTCTCTAAAAGCACAGAAGTAAAGCCGAAATTACCCTCCATGAATTCCTTCTCATCCTTCGGGCGGTTCACACCTGCCAGATGAAATACAAATTCACACTCCCGCACATAGCGTTCAAGCTCTTCCTCTGTCGAATCAATATCATAGGCAAAGATATCCTGATAGCCTCTGTTTTTCAGTTCCCAGATTAAATTTTTCCCGACAAAACCGCCGGCTCCGGTCACAAGAATATTCATCTGTTCTCCCACTCTCTTAATTCTTCCTGAATATAAGATAACTGCAGCAGCTTCTCCTTGACCTGCTCTGTATCTAGAATCTGTGTGTTATTGGAATTAAACTCTGTTAACTTCTGTCTTTCCTGATTGCCTACGCTGAAATACTGATCATAATTCAGATCTCTCTGATCTGCAGGAACACGGTAGAAATCACCCATATCGGTTGCCCGTGCGCACTCCTCGTTGGTCAGCAGTGTCTCATACATCTTCTCACCATGTCTGATACCGATGACCTTAATCTCATTGTCCGCATGGAATAGCTCCTTCACTGCCTGTGCCAGCACTTCAATCGTACAGGCCGGAGCCTTCTGTACCATGATGTCTCCTGCTGCCGCATTGCCGAATGCGAAAATAACCAGCTCTACTGCTTCCTCTAAGCTCATAATGAATCTTGTCATTTTAGGCTCTGTCACCGTTAACGGATTGCCTGCTTTAATCTGCTCAATGAAGAGAGGAATGACAGACCCTCTGGAACACATGACATTGCCATAGCGTGTGCCGCAGATCAGGGTTTTATCACTGTCTACCGTTCTGGACTTTGCCACAAATACTTTCTCCATCATCGCCTTGCTTGTTCCCATGGCATTAACGGGATAAGCTGCTTTATCAGTGGAAAGGCAGATGACCTTCTTCACGCCTGCTTCAATCGCTGCTGTCAGTACATTATCCGTACCGAATACATTGGTCTTCACTGCCTCAAGCGGGAAGAACTCACAGCTTGGCACCTGCTTCAGTGCTGCTGCATGAAAGATATAATCTACACCATGCATCGCATCCTTGACGCTCTGCAGATCGCGTACATTTCCGATGTAATACTTGATCTTGTCATTCTGGTATTCATGACGCATATCATCCTGCTTCTTCTCATCTCTGCTGAAGATGCGGACCTCCTTGATCCCTGTATCTAAGAAACGCTTTAAAACAGCATTTCCGAAGGAGCCTGTTCCTCCTGTGATCAGTAATGTCTTTCCTTCAAAAATATCCATGTTCCCATTTCCTTTCCATGATTTCTTTATGATAAATGCTTTGTAAGCTTCTCGACTGAAAAACTGATGTCAAAGTGTTCTGTGAGGTAAGCTCTTCCGTTTCTTCCATACTGCTCGCGCAGTGCCGCATCTTCACAGAGAACCTTCACTCTGCCTGCAAATCTGTTCACATCATCTGAGCCGTTCCACAGCCCGCACTCAGCATCCGTCTCAACCAATCTTCGTATATCTGTCACCCGGTCTGTACAGGCTAGAATCGGCTTTGCCATTGCCATATAAGATAATGTCCTCGACGGGTAATTTGGAATCGTAAACCGTGCATCCAGTGAAATAATACCTACATCACATGCCTGCATCAGCGCATGATACTCATTGACGGGTATCAAATCAATAAAACCGATATGATTATGCTTCTTTGCCGCTTCCTCTACCTTGCTTTTCTCTGAGCCGTTTCCGACAAAAAGAAAATAGGCTTCCCGGTAGCTCTCTAACGGTTTGATGGCAGAGAGCAGATAATCAATTGCCTGCGGTTTGCCAAGATTACCGCCAAATACAAAGACTGTCCGGTCTGCGGGAATATGATATTGTTCACGGATACTCGTTCTATCGGCGCATAACCCGCCCGTCAGAGCCGCATCCAGTCTCCTGACACTCACCGTGTTTGGAAAGAGCTCTGTCTTAGACTGTGTCAGTTCAGGCTGGTGTGTCCTTAAATAATCGATATTGGCCTGAGACATACAGCCGATGGTATCGGATAACGCATACAGCTTTGCTTCCTTTCTTTGAAAGAAATGATGCAGCAGACCTCCGTCACGAAACAATCCGATATCCACTGCATTCTGCGGAAAGATATCTTTTAACATCAGATAGGAATGGCAGTGAAAATGTTTCTTACAGTAGGCTACAACACTTGCAAATGTAACGGGCGGAGTCGCATACAGTACCAGGTCAAATTGCTCTGTCCCAAGAAACTGCCTGATTGCATGCTGAAAGCAAGGCTCTACCTTTAAGGTATTGATGCCTTTTTTTACAAAGTTCACCCGAAACAGTTCTCCGACCAGTACGCGCAGCACACGAATGCCATGTTCGGTATGCAGTCCTGTCTCTCTGATATGACCGGCATGATCCGCAACAACAACCGTCACTTCATGTCCAAGTGCCGTCATCTCATTGATCAGGTCCGAATAAATGCCTTCTTCGGTCAGATCAATCTCGGATAAAGTTAGATATAATATTTTACTGGGCATGCAGCTGCTCCTTGTACTGACTGTTCTCTTGCAATCTGGATTATTGAAATGCTCGGCTATACTTAGCGTATCATAATCTCATTATACTTCATCATGTACTTACCAAGCTCGTACTGTCCGATCTCGTCTTCATTCTCCTGTCCCTGCAGGTTCTTAAAGATCAGCTTCGGCACATTCATACCACAGGCATACGCATGCGGATAACCGCCGCCGAATCTCGGATTGACCTCTGAAATATAGTAGGTTCCGTCTATCTTGAAAATGTCGATGTCTATAATGCCGCGCAGTCCAAGTCTCTCTACAAAGCTCGAAATCAGTAAGAACAGCTCCTCATCCTTCACAGATACCGATTTATCTGTTTCACCGGCACGCATTGCGATCTTTTGTTTCACGAAGATTGCTTTTGTCTTGCCGGAAATCATGTCAACGTAAACATCTGCACCATACTCCGTGCCATTCATATATTCCTGTACCATCAGGTCATCATACAGAGAAAACAAAACCTCGATTTCCTTCGGTCCCTTCACCTGATTGATGTTAATGCTGGCACTGCCCTTGACCGGCTTCACAAATACAGGGAATGATATCTCCCCGGCACGGACGGCATCCATAAATGCCTTCGCATCTATATAGCATTTTCCGGTCGGAATTCCGTATTCCAACAAGGTCTGATACATTCTGTATTTATCAAAGCAGATTTCAACAGAATCATAAGGAGAAATAATCGGCGTACAGCCGACTGCCAGGAACTCATCTCTGTGTTCGGCAAGCATGGACAGCTCAGGATCAATCAATGAAAAACATCCGTCAATCTTCTCCTTTTTGCAAATCTCTAAAATGTGATCGATATAACCCGGTTCTGTAATCCTCGGTACGATATAGTGTGCATCTGCTTCATAGATTGCCGGTGCCAGCTCACTGCAGTCAGTTGCGATGATGCGTCCGGTATTGCCTGCTTCTTTTTTGAAATACTGTACCACCTTATTTCTGGTTCCTGCACTTAAGATTAAGATATTCATGTGATTCATTTTCCTTTTCCTGATTCATTTATTTTCCGATTGCATCGAAAAATAGTGGTGTACCGCCTGTATGGATAAATAATATATTCTGCCCCTGAATCGCATGATCCTGAATATAGGCTTTCATTCCGCTGTATGCCTTACCCACATATGTGGTATCCATCGGAATGCCTTCTTCGCATAATACACTGTCTATTGTCTTCGTGACTTCTTCATCAAATTTTCCGTAGCCACCCTTATGGTATGCATCCTCGAAAATCAGTCTGCTCTCATAGTCAATTGACAGATTCGATTCATGTTCTTCAAAATATCCTCGGATACTGTCTGCAATGACTTCATATCCGCGTTCTGCCGTTCTGGCAATGCTGATACCGATAATCTTCTGGTCGTCATTTCTCCGTGAAAGCAGTTGTCCGCAGACAAGGCCTGCCTGCGTCGTTCCTGTCCCGGAAGCGAAGAAAATAGAGTCAAATTGGATGCCGGACTGCTGCTCATACTCCAGAATCTCCTGATAGGCCTCTACATACGCCGCCGTTCCCAGATTACCATGACCGCCGCCCTGAATGAAATATGGTTTTCTGCCTGTATTTTTTAGCTGTTTAAGATATGCATCTATCGTATGACTGACCTGTTCTACGGGACAGGTTTCTATGGTCGCCCCAAAGAGTTCTGTCATCTGGGAATTCATAGTAGCCTCATAATGATCACTTGGAGAAATGATATGACAGGCAAGTCCCATTGCAGATGCCATATTCGCTATGATGCGGCAATGGTTAGAGCTCCCGGAGCCATAGGTCACAATCGTATCAGGCTGTTTCTTCATAATATCCTGATAGAAAAAGCGCGCTTTTCTTGCTTTGTTGCCCCCGAAGCTGAACGGAATGCAATCCTCACGCTTTATAAAGAAATGATTCTCGCAAAAGGAATCCTGCAGTTCATAAATCGGTGTA
>CAYRJT010000027.1:0-1450 GCA_964424675.1 uncultured Lachnospiraceae bacterium | reverse complement strand
CTCACATCATGTCTTCTTTTTTCTTCCTCTGTATAATACGGCAGATACTTGATGAGTAACGGTCTCGGTCCGACAATGCTCATATCTCCACGAAAAATATTGAATAATTCTGGAAGTTCATCAAGACTTGTGGAGCGAAGCTTCTTACCGAAAGAATTTAAGCGCTGTTCATCCGGCAGGTATGCACCATTTTCATCCTTCTCATCTGTCATGGAGCGAAACTTGTACATATTAAAAATTACTTCATTTCTGCCCGGACGCTTCTGGTGAAAGAGAACAGGACTGCCAAGCTTTACGCGCACCAAAACTGCTAACACCAGATAGACCGGTGACAGCAGTATAATGAAAATTCCTGATATGATGATGTCAAAAAAACGTTTCACATAGTTCTGATAGATCATTTTCCGAATAATCCTCTGATAATTGCTATAATTTGATTCATATCTTCCGATGTATTCTTAATATCTGACGGCAGACAGATACCACGATTGAAGATATCCTCACCAACGCTTATGCCTTCCTTCACCTGAATGAAATCATTCTCTGAGAAGACCGGCTGCAGATGCATCGGCTTCCAGATTGGACGGGATTCTATATTCTTCTGATCCAGTGCTTCTCCAATCATGGCCGGAGTCACCTTGGATTTCTGATCGATGGTCATACAGGACAGCCAGAAATTCGGTTCACTGTCCGGAAGATACGGGTTCATTGTAATCTCTGAAATATCAGCAAAGGCCTCCTGATACTGCTTGTAAATCGCTCTTTTCAATGCAACATGCTCGTCCAGATGCTTCATCTGACCGCGGCCAATTCCGGCTACAATATTAGACATTCTATAGTTATAGCCAATCTCTTTATGTTCATAATGCTTCGCCGGTTCTCTCGCCTGTGTTGACAGAAAGACCGCCTTCTTTGTATATGCCTCATTGTCCGACATCATCATACCGCCGCCGGAGGTCGTAATGATTTTATTGCCGTTATAGGAAAAGATTCCGATTTCACCAAAGCTTCCCGTCATTTTTCCATGGTAGGTTGCACCGAGTGACTCTGCTGCATCCTCTACAAATGGCACGCCGTGTTCCTTACAGATTGCTGCCAGCTCATCCAGCTTCGCCGGTGTTCCGTACAGATTTGCTGAAATCACAGCCTTCGCATCCGGATACTTCTCAAATGCCTTGCGAAGTGCCTTCGGGTCCATGTTCCATGTCTCCTCTTCGCTGTCAATGAAGACCGGTATGGCTCCTACATAAGTAATCGGATTCGCTGTTGCGGAAAAGGTTAAGGAAGAGCAGAATACAATATCTCCCGGTTTGATTCCAAGCACCATAAATGCCATATGAATAGCGGCTGTCCCCGCGCTGAGTGCAGCGCCGTGCTTGATTCCTGTATAGGCTGCCATATCATTTTCAAGACCTGTCACATTTGCTCCGAGAGGAGCCACCCAGTTCGT
>CAYRJT010000026.1:0-14465 GCA_964424675.1 uncultured Lachnospiraceae bacterium | reverse complement strand
AGGAATGGTGTGAGGTCAAAACTGCAGATGGATATATCGGATACATAGAGAATAAGCGTCTGGAGAATTTCCGTGAAGAGGCGGAGACACCGGTGACTACCGCTATAGAAGAGACGTATCCGAATATATCCAAGGATTATCCGATCAATCTGGTATGGCATCAGGTCACAAATGCGGATGCGAATAATAAACTTGAGGAAATGATGGAAGGAACCAGTGGTATTACGACTATTTCACCTACATGGTTTTTCCTGAAAGATAATGAAGGCAATTTTGATACACTTGCAGACAAAGGCTACGTTGACCGTGCACATGCCATGGGAATGGAGGTCTGGGCACTGGTTGATGATTTTACGAATTCCGTAGATACCTATGAGATTTTTTCCTATTCAGAAAAGAGAGCCAACCTGATCAGCCAGCTGATTGCTGCGGCCAAGGAGTATGATCTGGATGGACTGAATATTGACTTTGAAAAGATATCCTCCGAGGCGGGGCCACATTATGTCCAGTTTTTAAGGGAACTTTCGATTCAGTGCAGGAGTAATCAGATTGTTCTGTCTGTAGATAACTATGTTCCACGCGAGCATACAAGCCACTATAATCGCAAAGAACAGGGACGTGTTGTGGATTATGTCATTATTATGGGCTATGATGAGCACTATGCCGGATCTACAGAGAGCGGATCTGTGGCATCTATTGGATTTGTAAAAGACGGAATTGAACAGACATTAGCTGTAGTGCCTGCAGAAAAAGTAATCAATGCACTGCCGTTCTATACAAGAATCTGGATAGAGACTCCTAAAACAGAGGAAGAGGCAGCAACGGAGGATCCTACAAGTACCGAATATATCCCTTATCATCTCAGTAGTGACAGTATGAGTATGCAGGGAGCGGCGGATGCAGTTGCAAAAGCCGGTGCTGCGACGACATGGGACGAGGTGACGATGCAGAACTACGCTGAATACCAGAAAGAAGGGGCTACGTACAGGGTGTGGCTGGAAGATGTCGATTCGATCACTGCGAAAATGCAGGCAGTCCAGAGCTATCAGATTGCCGGTGTAGCGGGCTGGAAGCTTGGACTGGAAGACAAGAATGTATGGAGCGTCATTGCACAATATTTGAACTAATGCTCTCTGAATTCTGTCGGTGAGATGCCGTAATAAGTTTTAAAGGCTTTACTGAAATAATTATTATTGTTGTATCCGAGGAGATCTGAAATCTCCTGTATCTGCAGAGTGTTGTCCCTCAGCAGTTCTCTGGCACGGCTCATACGCAGTTTCAGAGCATACTCATAAATTCCAATGGAGTATTTGTTCTTAAACAGCTTGGAAAGATATTTTTGTGAAAAGAAATACTTTTCGCTGAACATTGCCAGCTTGATTTCTTTGCAGTAGTTTGCTTCTACATATTCTTTGATGATATCAATGACTTCTCCCGGCTTCAGATCTTTTTCGCCGGGGGAGGCTTCTGTATCAGATTTCTCAGAAAAAATACCATCCAGTACAGCAACGGCTTTTTCGATGGCCTGGTTGAGATCATCACCGTTGATCGGCTTTAAAAGATAATCAATGGCACCGCTTTTGATGGCGACTTGTGCATACTTGAATTCGTCATATCCACTGACAACAATATACTGGGTATTGGGGAATTCTTTTTTTGCAGCACCCAGAAAATCGGAACCATTCATAACAGGCATACGCATATCTACGAATACAAGCTGCGGATTTTTGTCACGCATGACAGACAGCCCCTCTTCACCATTTGTGGCATAGAGAAGCTCGGATATTCGATATTTTTGCCAGCAGCCTAATGCGGAGATGGCAGTTCTGACAGGTCTTTCATCATCAATGATAAGTGCTTGATACATAAGAAATATCCTCCATGATCGGAATGGTCAGTGTAATAGTTGTTCCTACATATATTTCGCTTTCTATGTTCATATCTGCTTTATCCCGATATATCAGCATCAGCCGGTTATACAGGTTGGAAAGTCCAATGCCTGTATTGTGCTCTGAACGAAGGGGCACGTCTTTAAAGGATTCCATGATTTCGGTATAGCGGACACGCTCAATACCATGACCGTTGTCCATGACCTTGATGATCAGAAAATCTTTTTCAAGATATGCAGATACATGTATATGGATAGATCTTACAGTACCGGTCATACCATGCATAATAGAGTTTTCAACCAGCGTTGTAATGCTCAGCTTTGGTATTGCGATGTCGTTCACAGATTCCTCTACGTCGATTTTATAAGAAAGAACATCATCGAAGCGTGCTTTTTGCAGCATCAGGTAATTTTGTACCTGCGTGATTTCCTCCTTTACACTCATCATATCTCTGTCTTTGATCCCATAATGCAGCAGTGAAGCCAGACTGGTGATCATGTCATTGATTTTGGTCTGATGATTTAATATGGCTTCTGATGAAATCGCCTGGAGCGTATTGTACAGAAAGTGAGGATTTGTCTGCGCCTCCAGTGCAATGAGCTTTGCAGTTTCTTCATTTAGCCTTGATATATAGTTTGTTTTGATTAATTCATCTATGTGCTTCAGCATTGTGTTGTATTCTTCTTCAAGATTACAGATTTCGAGATTGCCGCCGATGGGCTCAACAGATGTGAAATTACCGTCACCTGCGCTCTTCATACGGAGAATCAACGCACTGATCGGATGTATGATCAGATGAAGAAAAACAGTAAACAGAATCACAGATAAGACCAGCGCTGCAAGCCCCATCAGAAAACTCAGATTTCTGGTTGCGGTTACGCGTTCTTGAAGGCTGCTGACTGGCTTGAAGACCAGCAGCTTAAAATGATTTTTTGCACTTGACTTGAAGACAGTCAGATAATTCTGATCCTGAAGATTCAGATAAAAGGAATTCTGGCTGGCTGTATCAATCTGACTGGTACATGAGGCAAGATCTTTTGTACTGAATCGTTCCGAATCACTCGAATAGTACAGATGACCGTTATCATCAATGACAGCAAATATTTCACCTTCGGATAAATGTTTTTTTGCCAGTGCCGTAGGAAGGGTATCATCTATAGTCAGCTGAACGATCGCCAGAGGCTCCTGCGTTGCAACATCAATAATGGTTCTGTAGTAGTCCATAAAGTCGCCTTCTGTTTCACTGGGATGTATGGAAAGGTAGTACTTTCCTTTTGTAAAATTGTCATAATCCGCTATTGATTCAAAATCAGAAAAAGGTACAGAGGTAATTCGAATCTGCTTGGAAGAGATGGATATCAGATTTTGCTTATTCAGCAAATACAATTTATAGGCTATCACATCGTTTCTGGAATAATAATTACTTTTCAGTAAGGACTGGATATAGCTGTTATCATCGTAATTCAGGACTCTGTTGTTGGAGATCAGTTGCAGAAAATGTTCGTCATTTCGCAGAGCAAGAGAATACCAGTTGATATCGTTCATATAGGAATCAAAGTTGTCTGCTTCAAAATCCAGAGTGGCGGAAATGGACTTGACAGCCTGATCCATGATGGTTTTCTTATTACTGACATAGTTGAATGAGGTGATGGCAAATATAATTACAAAAATAATGGAAGTTGCCAGCACGATTAACTGCGTCCGGAGTGATATCTGACTTAACCAGTTCTTGATTCTGCGCTTTAGTTCCATAATAAAACTCCTCCCTGAATCAATGATTGTGCATAATTGACTCCTTTTTTACCATTGATTGTTCTTTTTATTGCATTTCACCAAAAATAATTATCAATTATAATCAAATATATAAAATATAAACATATATCTGTATATTTAGCAAGTGCTTTTTGGAGGTTATTAAGGATGAAACACATTGGTATGAAAAAAAGAGAGATCATTGAGACGGTACTGTATACCATTCCTGCAGTGATTCTCGTCTGTTTCACAATCTATATCCCTTTTGTGATGAGTGGATATTATTCTTTGACAAAGTGGAACGGTATTGCAAAGGAGCCGGTATTTATAGGTCTGGAGAATTTTAAGCAGATTTTTACCGGAAATACGGATTTCCTCAATGCAACTCTTTTTACCATGAAGTATGCGGTTGTATTTATCATCGTTACCAACATCATCTCACTTGCACTTGCAGTGGTACTGGTCAAGAAATTCAAATTAGCGAATGTTATGAGAGGCGTTTTCTTTGTGCCTTATATTATGAGTATGACGATTGTCGGATTCATCTGGAAGTTTATATTTTCACAGGGCTTTGCAAGACTATATGAACTGACATCTATGGAGGTTTTGAATCTGAGCTGGCTCGGAGATCCGAATCTTGCATTTTATTCAGTCGCATTTGTTGGTATCTGGCAGTCAATCGGGTTTTACATAGTACTTTATATAGCGGGACTGCAGGCTGTTCCGACAGATGTTCTTGAGGCGGCTACAGTAGATGGTGCGGACGGATTCAGACGTTTTTTCAAAGTAACGCTTCCGCTGCTGGGTCCATCTATTACGACCTGTATCTTTATGTCGCTTACGAATTCATTAAAGGTATTTGATATCATTCTGGCATTGACAAAGGGTGGACCGGGAAGCTCGACCTATAGTGTGACCCTTGAAATATACAGAGAGGCATTTCAAAATAATAATTATGGACTCGGATCTGCAAAGTCGATTATCTTTTTTGTAATTGTACTGATCCTGACACAGCTGGTACTGAAAGCCTTCAGTTCTAAGGAGGTGGATCTGTAATGACAAGAGCAAAGAAGAAAAGGCTTCAAATGGTTCTACTTGAAATTGTAATCACGATCATTGGAATGATCTATATTTATCCGGTTTTTTTAATGTTTATGAACTCGGTCAAGCCGTTTAAAGAGGTCGTTACGGATGTAATCGGTTTTCCAAGCAGAATAGAATGGGCCAATTATACACATGTTATGGACAAAATGGATTACTGGAGATTGTTTTTCAATAATCTTATGATTACAGCCATCGGAATCTTTGGCATTGTATTGTTTTCATCATTATCTGCCTATATACTGGATCGTAAGAAAAGCAGGTATACAAAACTGATTCATACAATCATTATAACACCAATGCTGATTCCTTTCCAAACGATTATGATTACATTGCTCAAGGTCATGAGTGTTGTAAAGCTGTCAGGCTCTACCTGGGGACTTGGCATACAGTACTGGGGATTTGGAATACCAATGGCAACATTTATCTTCTATAACTTTATGAAGACTATTCCAAAGGAGATAGATGAAAGCGCAAAAATAGATGGTGCATCAACACTTGGGACATTTGGCAGAGTCATTTTTCCGCTTTTGAAATCTGTCACAGTAACAGTGATTGTACTGGATGTAATGTGGATCTGGAATGACTTCCTGCTTCCGCTGCTGATGGTCAACAGCTCACCGAAGACCAAGACTCTGGTACTGGCGGCATATACCTTTGTGGGACAGTTCAACACACAATGGCATTATGCGATGACGGCGATGGTACTGGCAGTGGTTCCGTCAATTATCTTTTTTGTTCTGCTGCAGAAGTATATTGTAGAAGGCGTTGTAGCGGGAGCTGTAAAAGGATGATCTACGCATCACGATAAACAGATATTTTACTGCATACCGGCCGGATGCAGTTGAAATATAGAACAAATCATGTTATGAGGTATTTTAGAAAGGATGGGAAATTGTTATGAAAAAGAAATTGATCAGTATATTACTTTCCGTATCTATGGTAGCAGTGATGCTTGCAGGCTGTGGCAACAGCGGCGCAGCAGAACAGGCTCCTGCAGCAGACGCTGCACAGGCAACTGAGGAAGCACCGGCAGCAGATGCAGCAGAGGAAGCACCGGCAGCAGATACAGCAGCTTCAGGTGATCCTGTTGAAATCAATATGTTCATTTCAAGTCCTGAGTATGCGGATGCAATCACTGAATTGATTGCAGCATATAAAGAGGTTGCTCCGAATGTTACAATCAATTATGAAACAACACAGAATGATTATCCAACATTGTTGAAAACGAAATTGAATGCAGGTGAATGCCCCGACATCTTTTCATCAACATCGGGTAAAGAGATAAGTACTTATCTTGATTATTCAGCTAACCTTGCTGATCAGCCGCTTGCAGGAGCAATGAGTGATTCTGTGGCAGCAGTTATGAAATCAGGTGATGAACTCCATGGACTCAGCATCAAGGGGAATTATTTTGGGTTATTATACAACAAGGCCATTTTTGAGGAATGCGGTATCAAAGAGTTTCCTCAGACATTAGATGATTTGGAAGTGGCATGTGAAACGATTAAGGCTGCGGGATATCAGCCAATAACAACAGGCTTTGCAGAGTGGTGGGTATTTAAGCACACATTCCAGTCATTCCTCGATGCAGCAGGCGGAGATGATGTTGAAGGACTGGTTCATAAATTCGCAGCAGGCGAGGCTCATTTCAAGGATTATCCTGCATTATATGAGGATTTCTTTAGATATCTGGATCTGGCAGTGAAGTATGGTGATGCAAAGCCCCTAGAGACAGATCTGAGTGCAGAAGATGCCGCATTTGGTTCCAGTCAGGCAGCTATTATGAATGGTCAGGGTGCATGGGTAGAGGCAGATGTAATTGCAATTGATCCTGAACTGCAGATTGGATTTGACGGATATCCAGTCAGCAACGACGCTGCTCAGTGTAAGGTAATCGGCGGTTCTGATCAGGCACTTCGTATTTACAAGGATTCACCTGTATTGCAGGAAACACTTGATTTTGTGAACTGGTGGTATACATCTGATTATGGAAAATCATGGTTCAATCAGGTGGCAGGTGTGATTCCTCCGATTGATGATGCTGAAGCTCCTGATTTTGAGGTCATCAAACAGGGTAATGTGCATGCATCAGCAGAGGGAACAAACACATTGTCTATCGTATACTCAACGGACAGTTTCCATCAGGCGTTTGGTGAGATTATGCAGTCCTATATTGCAGGAACGGTTACAAAGGATGAGGCATGTACACAGATTGAAACAAAGTGGAAAGAGCTTGAAGGCGGTAACTAAATAAACAGGGTAGTGAGATATTAATAGATTTAGGATGAGGCATACCGGACAATCAATATTTTGTCCGGTATGTTTTTATGCTATTTCTCCGGCTTTCTACATATGATGATAGAAACGGATATAAGGGTGCATGACCGGATGCATTTAAAAAAGGCAAAGTGGATCGAGATTGCGATGACGGTTATATTGCTGGCTGCTGTGTTTGTTCTGTCAGAAAAAGCAGCGGTCAGCGTCATGAAAGTACGTGAGGAGAAACCCTCAGAGGAAACTGAAACAGTGACAGAACGTACGGATACAGAAAAGGAAAAAAAGATTTGCATTGTAGTCGATTGCGGTCATGGAGGGGCTGATCCGGGCAAAGTGGGAGTCAATGATGCTCTTGAAAAGGATATTAACCTTGCAATCGGTCAAAAGTTAAAAAAGGAACTGGAAGATGAGAAAATCGAGGTCATTATGACGCGTGAAAATGATAACGGGCTGTATAGTGAGGACGCGGAAAGCAAAAAAAGTCAGGACATGAAGAGGCGATGTGCCATCATTGATGAACATATGCCGGTATTTACGGTCAGCATCCATCAGAACAGCTATCATGAGGAGTATGTAAAGGGAGCACAGGTGTTTTATTACTCGCATTCTGATGATGGAAAAAAACTGGCTGAGACACTGCAGGCAAAACTGGTTGAACATCTGGATCCCGAGAATACCAGAAAACCAAAAGCGAATGACAGCTATTATCTTTTGGTACATACCAAGAGTCCGACCGTGATTGTGGAATGTGGATTCTTATCGAATCGTGAAGAGGCGGCGCTGTTGATTCAGGATTCTTATCAAACAAAAGCAGCACAGGCAATCTGTGAAGGGATCATGGAGTATCTTGACAATTACGACTAAGGTATTTTAATCAAATAAAAGATGTGGTATACTACAAAGATGAAAACGATAGAAGTATCCATGGATGAATATAATATAGATCGGACTGCCATTCAACAGGCCGGAGATATCATCAGAAACGGTGGTCTGGTTGCATTTCCGACAGAGACGGTCTACGGACTGGGAGGGGATGCACTGAATCCCGAATCATCAGCAAAGATTTATGCGGCCAAAGGCAGACCATCAGACAATCCATTGATTGTACACATTGCTGACATGGATGCACTATATCCTATCGTGAAATTGGTACCTGAAGCGGCAGTCAGACTTGCGGAAAAATACTGGCCAGGTCCGTTGACTATGGTTTTTAAGAAGAAGGACATCGTTCCCGATGAGACAACAGGGGGTCTTGATACAGTGGCAGTGAGAATGCCGAGTCACAAAGTGGCATTGGCACTGATCAGTGCATCGGGAGGCTATATTGCTGCACCCAGTGCAAATGTTTCAGGCAGGCCAAGTCCGACTCTGGCCGAACATGTGGCTGAGGATATGAATGGCAGGATCGATATGATCATAGATGGCGGCGCAGTAGAAATTGGTCTGGAGTCAACAATTGTTGACATGACTTCAAAGCAGCCGCTGATTCTGCGCCCAGGCTATATCACCAAGGAGATGCTGGAGCAGGTTTTGAGAACAGAAGCGGCATATGACAAGGCAGTTCTGGGTGTGACAAGTGCGGATGAACATCCACGTGCTCCGGGTATGAAGTATAAGCATTATGCTCCCGCCGGTGACATGGTAATTGTAAAGGGTAGTGAAGATCAGGTTATTTCCTATATTAATGAGCAGGCAGCTGAGAAAAGAGCGCAAGGAGAAAAGGTCGGTGTCATTGCGACGCAGGAGACCTACATGAAATATACGGCTGAAGATGTTGTAAATATAGGAGCAAGAACAGATGAAGAAGCAATTGCTTCACATTTGTATGCAACTTTAAGGGTATTTGACGAGGCGGAGATGACCTGTATTTATTCAGAGGAGTTTGATACGCCAAGAATTGGACAGGCTATTATGAATCGTTTGATTCGTGCTGCGGCACATCAAATCATAGAGGTATGATTAATCAGAAAAAGAAAGAGGGACATGCTATGATAGCAATCGGAAGTGATCATGGTGGATTTGACTTAAAAGAATTAGTCAAATATCATCTGGATGAAAAGGGAATCGATTATGTAGACTATGGCTGTAATTCCTATGATTCAGTAGATTATCCTGAATATGGGAAGGCAGTGGCACATGCTGTGGCAGACGGAGAGTGCGAAAAGGGAATTGTAATCTGTACAACCGGAATCGGCATATCAATTGTAGCCAATAAAGTGCCGGGAATCCGCTGCGCATTATGTGCAGATACGACCAGTGCCAGACTGACACGCTCACATAACAATGCCAATGTACTGGCAATGGGTGGTGGTATGATCGGTGGAAATGTAGCGCTGGATATTGTCGATACATTTTTGGATACTCCATTTTCAAACGAGGAAAAGCATATCCGGAGAATCGGTCAGATTGAATAGAGATTAAAAATAAATTATCATACGGAGGACAAGACAATGGGAGAGGCATTTATTATGGATCATCCCCTGATCCAGCACAAGATTGGTTACATCAGAAGAAAGGATACAGGAACTAAGGACTTTAGACAGACAATCGGGGAAATTGCGATGCTGATCTGTTACGAAGCAACCAGACATTTACAGCTGGCTGATGTAGAAGTGGAAACACCAATCTGCAAAACAACCGTAAAAGAGTTAAAAGGAAAGAAAATGGCAATTATTCCGATCTTACGGGCAGGACTGGGTATGGTAGACGGTATGCTGACTATGATTCCGGCAGCAAAGGTAGGTCACATTGGTCTATACAGAGATCCAAAGACTCTGGAGCCAGTAGAGTATTATTGTAAGATACCTGCAGATTGTGCAGAGAGAGAAGTATTTGTGGTAGATCCCATGCTTGCAACAGGAGGTTCCTCTGTAGCTGCGATTCAGATGTTAAAGAACAAAGGCTGTAAGAATATTCACTTTATGTGTATTATTGCAGCGCCGGAAGGAATCAAGAAAATGCAGGAGGCCCATCCGGATGTAGATTTGTATATAGGAGCTCTGGATGAGAAATTAAATGACCACGGATACATCGTACCGGGCCTGGGCGATGCAGGCGACAGAATCTTCGGTACTAAGTAGTCGGATAAAATTGCAAAGCAATTTTGCCGACAGTCGAAAAATGGAACATTTTTCGACCCCACCAAGGAGTAGCATAATTAAGTAATCCCACCAAAGAGTGGAAAATTTAAATAACCCCACCAAATTTCCGGAGGACAGAAAAGCATGAGCGATAAACGAACTGACTACATTTCCTGGGATGAGTATTTCATGGGAGTTGCAATCCTTTCCGGTATGCGCTCCAAGGATCCAAGCACACAGGTCGGTGCCTGTATTGTAAGCAGCGACAACAAGATCCTCTCTATGGGTTACAACGGATTTCCAAAAGGCTGTTCTGACGATGATTTTCCATGGTGCCGTGAAGGGAATCCACTGGAGAATAAATACTTTTATTCCACACACAGCGAATTGAATGCCATACTGAATTATCGCGGCGGCTCGCTGGAAGGAGCAAAGATATATGTATCACTCTTTCCGTGCAATGAGTGCGCCAAGGCGATTATCCAGGCCGGGATCAAAACAATCGTATATGATTGTGATAAATATGCTGATACTCCGTCGGTAATTGCATCTAAAAGGATGCTGGATGCTGCAGGAGTCACATATGTGAAGTATCAGCGGACAGACAGAGAAGTCAGATTTACGCTGTAAGTATGAAACAAAGGAGTACTGGAAGTGAATGGCAGGAAGCTACATAAATGGATTGCAGAGGTACTTGCAATTGTACTTTTGATACAAGGCACCATATGCTTCCCGCAGGGTCATGCGGGTTTGGTTTTGCGTACCGTTTATGCCAAAACGACTGCTGAGAAGATACAGGAAGCAGAAGCTCAAAAACAGCAGACAGAAGCACAGAAGCAGCAGACAGAAGCACTCAAGCAGCAAACGGATGCCAAGAAGGACAGTCTGGAGGACTCTAAAGAAGAGCTGGAGGGCTATTTAAATAAGCTGAACAGTGACCTGACAGAGATCAGCGAAAATTTGAGCAATCTTGAAACAGAAGTAGCCAATAAGGAAGAAGAAATTGACAAGACACAGGCAGACCTGGAGGAAGCGCGTACACAGGAAGCAAATCAGTATGACCTGATGAAACGCCGGATTAAGTTTATCTACGAAAAAGGTGAAACTTCTTATCTGGAGGCATTTTTAACGTCGACAAATTATGCAGATTTTTTGAATAAAGCAGATTATATGGAAAAGGTGGAGGAGTATGATCAGAGAATGCTCCAAAGCCTGATTGAAATGAAAGAGAGCATTATAGCCAAAGAAGAAAAGCTTCAAGTCGAGATGAAAGAACTGGAAGCTCTGCAGGAGAAGGTTGCAGAGGAAAAGGGCAAGGTCGTCACTCTGGTGAACTCTACTTCAGGTAACATCGCAAGTACAAACGGACAGATTGTTGCTGCTGAGGCAGAAGCATCTGCATATGAGATGGAAATCGCAACGAAGGAAGCGGAGCTGGCAGCGCAGGAGGCCAATTTGACTGCATTGCGCAAGCAGCTGGCAGAAGAACAGGCTATGTCTAAAAAAGCCGCCAGCATGGCATGGCGTGATGTATCAGAACTGACCTATGAACCGACAGATCGTGAGCTGCTGGCATGTCTGATTTACTGCGAAGCCGGAAATCAGCCGTATGAGGGAAAGGTGGCAGTTGGAGCTGTTGTCATTAACAGAATGCGAAGTGCCGCATATCCGAATTCGATGGTGGGTGTTATTTACGCGAATCGTCAGTTTTCACCGGTAGCAAGTGGACGACTTGCTGCCAGACTGGCACAGGGATCTACGGATTCCTGTTATTCTGCAGCAGATGACGCAATGAACGGATCCACTCCGGTAGGCAACTGTCTTTACTTCAGAACAGTGATTCCCGAGATCAACGGTCAGATCATAGGAGATCATGTATTCTATTGATCACAGTATGCACACAGGTAAGCTATTCTCTGGTTTCGATTTCGGCCTGCAGCTTTTCAAACTTATCCGCATAAATGATATCCAGCAACGTACTTAACCGCAGCAGAGCTACCTTTAAGGTTTCAACAGAAAGACGTCCGGAATCGAGCGCTTCAGTGAATTCATCAAGATCTACTACTTTGACAAAACCGTCCGGATACACAATGACATCCGCCAGAAGATCAGTAAAAATATAGGTATTATCAGATTCAGAATAAGAATAGTCGATAATATCGCAATACCAGTAGATCAGTGTATGATCCTGAGTGTAGAACTTGCTTACCTTGTAGCCTTCTTTTAGAAAGTAGCAGGACAGCCCGTGGTGCAGGTCTTTTTTCGGCTTGAGGGCATGCCACTTTGTCACAATGATATTGTCATCCATATAGATGATGACATCATCTTTCAGCTCAATGCATTCTTCAGGTATAAGGCGTTTACGAAATAATAATGGTTTGATCATGATGCCCTCCTATGCAGAATATATTAAACTGAGCATATCAAAATTCTTGCAAAAAGTCCACAAAAGTCAAGAAAAAACAGAGTGAAAATATTAACACGGAATTGCGCGAAAAATTTTGACATTAGCCAAGAAAATGATATAATAAATAGGAATGTCCTTATTAAGGGGGAAACGCAATGAAATATAAGCGAACCGTATATCATTCCCTTGCATTGATCACGCAATTTGGAATCAATATGCTGGTCCCCATTTTTTTGTGCACATTTGCAGGTATTTTCCTGGACAGATTGTGCCATACCACATTTATTGCAATTATCTTATTCTTTTTAGGAGCGGCAGCAGGATTTCGTAATGTTTATATTTTTGCAAAAAAGGTCTATGAGAGGCCAACAGAGCGGGATGATGTAATAGCCCCTGCAAAGGGAAAAGAGGTAAAGGATGAAAGATAAATTGTTTGGTAAGGACAGCGTACTGGGCGAAATGTTGATTGGAATCCTGTTTTTTGGCATTCTTGTTCAAATCGTGGGGCTTCTTTTTTTTCAGGAGAAGCTGTCTTATACAACAGGCCTGTGGATAGGAGTAGTGGTAGCTGTTGCTACGGCAATACACATGGCATACACGATGGATAAGGTGGTTGATGCAGGTGAGGGCAAGGCATCCGCGAAATTACGTATGTATGCAATGCTCCGGTATCTGGTCATTGTTTTGGCAGTTATGGCAGTGTATTATTTTAAAATCGGCAATCCGCTGACATGCTTTGCGGGCATCATGGGACTCAAGATTGGGGCCTATCTGCAGCCGTTGACTCATAAAATACTAAGGAGGTGAATCGCTTCAATGAGTAGTTACGCTCTGTTATCGAAGGACAGTAATGTTGATTTCATGATCAAAGGTCTATTTTCTTATGATTTTTTCGGACATACCGTATGGATAACAACAAGTCATGTATGTATACTGATTGTATTACTGCTGATTATCACTTTTGGCATATTTGCAAACCGCTCAATCAGAAAGGCAGCTCAAGTACCAGCTTCAGAGATGAAGGTACCAGGAACATTTCAGAATATTGTTGAAATTGTTGTAGAAATGCTGGACAATATGGTTACAAATGTTATGGGTAAGAATGCCCCTAAATTTGCAAATTATATCGGAACGATTTTCATTTTTATTCTAATCAGCAACTTGTCTGGTTTATTAGGTCTAAGACCACCTACAGCTGATTATGGAACTACCTTACCATTAGGTCTCATAACCTTTTGCCTGATTTTCTATAATAAAATCAAATATCAGAAGGTGAGCGGATTTCTGAAGGGACTTTGTGATCCATGGCCTATTTGGGCACCTATCAATGTCATCGGAGATGTGGCAGTGCCAATATCATTATCTTTGCGTTTATTCGCAAATGTACTATCTGGTACAGTTATGATGGCACTATTTTACGGATTGCTTCCCATTTTTGTAAAGGTCGGTATTCCAGCAGCACTGCATCTATACTTTGATGTATTTTCAGGCGCAATACAGACATATGTGTTCTGTATGCTGACAATGACTTATATTACGGATGCAATCGGAGAATCGTAATAAAGTCCAGACAAAACAGGTTTTGATTGATGTATCAAATAAATAATATTATGACACTTAAGGAGGATTTATCATGAATCAAATTTCAGGAGAACAGTTTATATTAGGATGTTCCGCTATCGGAGCGGGCCTTGCATTGATCGCAGGTATCGGACCTGGTATAGGACAGGGTATCGCAGCAGGTCATGCAGCTGCAGCAGTCGGAAGAAATCCGGGTGCAAAGTCTGATATTACTTCTACTATGCTTTTGGGACAGGCAGTAGCCGAGACAACAGGTCTGTATGGTCTGTTGATTGGTATGATTTTGTTATTTGTTCATCCGCTCAGTAATCTCGGATTTTAACTTCTGAGGAAATAAAGAAAAATACCGAAAGGAGGCAAAATCTTGGAGACATT
>CAYRJT010000025.1:0-14480 GCA_964424675.1 uncultured Lachnospiraceae bacterium | reverse complement strand
CCGTTTTTTCTTTTCTGCAGCATAGAACGCATTGCATCCATTGTTCCTGCCTCCAGTTTTACCTATTTATTTCAAAACCTGTGTGAATTACGATCTTTTTCTATTTTGCATCCGGACAATCAACGATCACGCCATCTTCATCCCAAAGGTCATGCCAGTCATTGGCGCCTGCCCACAGGAATACCTGTCCTTTTACCAGACGGTTATTCTTTTCCAGTGTAGAGATGACCTTCATCTCGTCATCTGTTAACGGCTCTGTGATTGTAGACTGCAGATTGCTGACATATTCCATTTCATGAATGGAGAAAGGAATGGGAATCTGTCCTCTCTGTACTGCCCACTTCAGTGCTACGATTGCAGGATGAACTCCATGAGCCTGTGCGATTGCCTTGAATGCAGGAATCTGCATATCTGCGATGTCATCCGGCTCCATATCTCTCTCCGGTCTCTGAGGAGATCCAAGCGGCATAAATCCGATCGGCTGGATATCATGTGCTACAAGATAATCAAATAATTCCTGCTGCTGGAAGCAAGGGTGTAATTCCATCTCACATGCTACCGGCTTGATGCGGAACTGATCCATAACCGCATTCATTTTCGGAATCGTCATATTAGAAATACCAATGTGTCTGATCAGGCCTGCATCAACCAGCTTCTCGCACTGTCTGTATGTATCCATGAATTCTGCAACTGAGAACGGTCTGGAATCAGGATTACGTGAATCTACGCCGCAGTGAGGTGCATGGTAGTTCGGAAACGGCCAATGGATAAAGAACAAATCAATATAGTCACATTTCAGATCTGCAATACTCTTTTTGCAAGATTTCTCAACATCACGGTGCATATCATTCCACACCTTGGTCATAATGTATAATTCTTTTCTTTCAACAACACCTTCATCAAATGCATTCTGGAATACCTCACCGATCTGATCCTCATTTCCATAGCATGCTGCACAGTCGAACATACGATAACCTGCGCGGATTGCACCTGCTACTGCATTTGAAACCTCTTCTGCCGTAAAACGGTCGGAACCGAATGTACCCATTCCGATGCAAGGCACCTTATCTCCCGTATTTAATGTAATCTGTGGTACTTTTGATGCTAAAGCTTCCATGATAAATCCTCCTTGTAATATGTTTTATAGTTTCTGGTATCTTTTCTGTCTAAGCTTCGCTGTCGATCAGGATCTTTCCTTTCACCGTTCCCGGCGTCTTGAACATTTCAAATGCTGTATCGATCTTGGAAAGAGGTATCTTCTGAAAGATAAATGAATCATCAAACTTCAGTTCCCCGGTCTTGAAATAATGTGCCACCAGTTCCCATTCGTCTCCCGGGAATGGTGCTGAGTAACTCATCCAGGAGCCTGTCAGTATAAATTCCTTCCGATTCATATTTTCCCATTCCTCTACACCAAAGGACAAATCCCTGGTCGGTGTGCCGATGAAGCATACCTGAGCCTTATTTGCTGCCAGCTTGAATGCCATTTTCATCGTGATGGTATTGCCGGCTGTTTCATATACATAATCAAAGCCGCGACCGTCTGTGATTTTCTTGACCTCATCCATGAAATCCTCTTTGCCTGAATTCACTCCGTAATCAGCACCGAGACGTTTTGCCAGCTCCAGTCTTTCATCTAAAATATCAAATACAACAACCTTCTTAGCTCCGAATATTTTGGCCCACTGCATCGTCATCATACCGACTGTTCCGCCGCCGAGAATAGCAACTGTTTTACCGCCCTTGTAATCGACTCTTCTGAGCCCGTGCAGTGCTACGGTTGCCGGTTCAAAAAATGCTCCCTTTTCAAAGCTGACACTGTCATCAAATTTCACAGCATTTTTTTCAGGCACGGTTACATATTCCGCAAAGCTTCCATACTCTCTGGAGCCGATAAAGCTGTAATGCTTGCATAAGGAATAGTTTCCCTTCTGGCAGTCCTCACATTTCATACAAGGTACCAGCGGTACTCCTGCTATATGGTCTCCAGCCTTGAGTGTTGTAACGCCCTCACCGATTTCTTCCACGATACCGGAAAACTCATGTCCGAGCACATTCGGGAAATAATGGCATGCATCTCCGTTCACTCTTGGTATGTCTGAGCCACAAATACCGGTATACTTTACCTTGATGACTACCTTTCCAGGCTCTGCCTTCGGCTTGTCGATTTCCTCATAACGAATATCATTTTTTGCATGTACAACTCCTGCTTTCATTTCATTTGTTCCTCCTGGTTCTTCCTGTTATATTTAAAGTGAAGCGTTTCGCTTTCTGTTAAAACTCAATACTTTGAAAATGTATTTTGTAAGTCCTCCGATAACTGCAAATATAATTTCATGGACCTCTGATACATCTCGTGTGCCTCCATATCAGGCTCCTGTGTTCTTGTGATCACGATCGTCTGACTGACAGCCTCCTCGTAGTTTCTATACATACCGCATCCTACTCCTGCCAGCAGTGCTGCGCCTAATGTAGTGGCTGTATCTGATGTTGGAACCTGAATGGTCTTGCCTGTTACATCTGCCTTGATCTGTGTCCACAGTACAGAGTTGGAAGCTCCGCCCATAGCATTCAGTGTACCAATCTCGATTCCAGTCTCTGCAGCCGTCCTGAGATTGTGCTCCAGCGAAAAAGCAACTCCCTCTAATATGGAACGAATGACATGTCCTCTGGTCTTATCAAATGACAAGCCATAAAATACACCTTTCGCATCCGGATTCCAGATCGGTGAACGCTCTCCTGCCATATAAGGTAAAAATGTAACTCCGTCTGATCCTGCAGGTACCTTTGATGCCTCAGCTGTCAGGTCATTAAATGACAAACCCTGTCCAAACTCCTGCTGAAACCATTTCAGAGTGCCGCCGCCACCGACTGTACCGCCCTGTAGCAGCCATAGTCCCGGGATGACATGCGGACTCAGGATTAATTTCTGATGAGCGAGTGCCTTGTCTGTACAGATGCTCATACCGCCTGCCTGACCGCCCTGCTCCTGTGTCTGTCCGACACGGTAAACGCCTGCTCCCAATGTCCCACAGGCTGCATCCAGACCTCCTGCAACGACCGGGATACCCTCTTCCAGTCCTGTCAGTTCTGCTGCCTTCTTCGTCACCTTGCCTACAATTTCATCACAACGGTACAGCTTCGGGACAAGATCCACAGAAAGTCCAAGTCTGGCAGCCAGCTCTTCATGGTAGGTCAGTCGATTCATATCAAAGAAATGGATCCCATAGCCCTGTGAAAGATCCTGACTCATAATCCCTGTCAGTTTATATACGATATAGCTGTTACTCTGTAAAAATTGATATGTATGGTGAAAGATTTCAGGTCTTTCTTCTTTAAACCACAGCATCTTCGGTGTCGTGTAGGAAGGAAGGAAATCATTTCCTGCCACCTTGAAGATTTCTTCGGTTCCGATTTCGTTTTTCACTCTGTCACAAATATGACGTGCTCTGGTGTCCATCCAGATGGGCGTACGGCATAGGGCATTTCCATCTCTGTCCACCGGAATTGCCGACCAGCTCTGTCCATCTACTCCGATACCACAGATCTGCTCAGCCCGGATACCATCCTGCGATAATACTTCCCGAATACCGTCACAGATCGCATGCCACCATTCATCCGCATCCTGCTCTACCCATCCGCTCTCCGGATAGTATACCTGATACGGCTGGTTAGACTGTGCCATTACTTTACCTGACTGATCAAAGACTGCTACCTTGCAAGCCGATGTACCTATGTCAATTCCCAATAATAGATTCTGCATATTTCCTCCGTACAGGGCGAAACGTTTCGCTCTGTTTTGAAAAATAAAAGAAAAACCTTTTTCTCAGACTTTTCTGCCTTTGTAATTGTGATTATACTGCTCCTTATACTACATGTCAATATATTTTTTGATTTTTTTCATGAAACGTTTCGTTGCTGAATTGATACAGTAAAAAATATCGCTCTGCGATATTCTGCGCCGCTTTTGCGTCGCCTTGGCGACAGCATACATCTATAAAAGCGTGCGCATCCTCGCAGAGCGTTCAGAATGACGATCTATGCCTCTACCGCCTTGATCACAAACAGCAGGGAAGTAAAATCTCCGCCCAGTTTATCCAACAGCTTGCGTTCTACAGGAATTCCTGCATTCATCAGTTCATTTCCGTATAGCTGCAATGTTCTGTCCAGATACTGCACCTCATAAAAGGTATCCTCTGAAAGTCCCGTCAGTAAAATGCGTAAAAAACCTCCGTTTACAGTATTTAACCGTTGAAAATACATTGCGACAGCTTCTTTTGCATCCTCTGAAACGCTGATCCAGGAAGCCTCATTTCCCTCAAACGGATTTAAGATCCGGTAAAACCGCCCCTGCTGGATCAGTTTGCGGTATTTCTTATAAAATGCAATCTGTTCTTTGACCGTGTTCATTTCTTCTGCTGATAACCTGTTCAGATCCAGCTCATATCCAAATGCCCCATAAAATGCCACATTTCCTCTTGTCAATAACGGAGTGGTTCGTTTATTCTGGTGATTTGGAACCGCTGACACATGCGCACCGATCGAACGGATTGGATAGACCAGACTGGTGCCGTACTGGATCTTCACCCTCTCACAGACATCTGTATCATCACTGCACCATGCCTGTGGTGCATAATAAAGCATACCCGGATCAAAACGGGCCCCGCCGCTTGCACAGGATTCAAATAAAATTTCAGGGAATTTTGCAATCAGCCTCTCATACAGACGATAAACGCCTAATATATACTTATGCATAACCGTTCCCTGGTTCCTGGCACCGGCAACACGTGAATAGCACTCAGACAGATAACGATTCATATCCCATTTGATATAGGAGATGCAGGAATCCTCTATGACCTCTGAAAGCATTTTATAGATATGATCAACCACCTCAGGTCTGGAATAGTCCAGTACATGCTGTTGTCTTGCAGGACTCTCAAAGCGGTCGGGCGTAGAAACGACCCAGTCCGGATGCGCACGGTAAAGGTCACTGTTTTTATTGACCATCTCCGGCTCGATCCAGATGCCGAACCGCATGCCCATATCTTCTACTGCTTTTGACAGTCCAGAAATGCCATTCGGAAGCTTTCTCTTATTGACATACCAATCGCCCAGCCCCTGCCAGTCGTCATCTCTGGTTCCAAACCAGCCATCATCCAGTACAAAAAGCTCCACACCGGCTTCCTTCGCTGTAGCAGCTATCTTCAGGATTTTCTCTTCATCAAAATCCATATAGGTCGCTTCCCAGTTATTCAATAAGATGGGACGTTCCTGATCACGCCATATTCCTCTCGCCAGTCGTTTTGCATACAACTCCTGATAAGCCTGACTCATGTAATTTAATCCATGATCTGAGTATACCATCACAACCTCAGGCGTCTGAAAGCTTTCTCCCTGACTGAGCGGCCATGCAAAATTGTCCGGATGGATACCCATGGTCACCCTTGTGGTATCATATGCACAGACCTCTGCCTGCGCGAGAAAGCTGCCGCTGTATACAAAGCTGAAACCATATACCTCACCATGATTCTCATCCGTCGCGGGACGAACCAGTGCCACAAACGGGTTCTGCTCTGCACTGCTGATTCCTCTGTTGCTGAATACACTCTGCAGCCCCTGACAAAGCCTGCGTCTGACAATCGAACGTTCTCTTGCCCAGGCACCTGACAGCTGCAGCAGCTCATAGTCTCTGTCCCTCAGATCTACACTTGCACTCATGGCAGACTGAAGAACAATCTCGCCCTCTCCTGTCTGCGTAAATCTGGCACTCCTGATGATCGCAGGATACTGTTCAAACATCGTATATGTCAGGATCAGCTCCGTATCTGTCACAGCATCACGCAGACAGATGTCCAGGCTGACAGCCTCTTTATCCTTTTCTGTATATACTGCCGGCAGATTCTGAAGCGGTCTTTTCCCTGCATATATTTCATGTGATACATATCGAAAGTCTGAGATTCTGCTGCCATTCTCCTGTTCGATCAGAAAGGCACCTATGCGATAGTCTCCGACTCCGTTACCCGGATATTCCTGTTTCATACGTGACAGGCCGAGCAAAGAAGGCGCCTCCTGGCAAAAAACTTCATGCGGACAGTATACTTCCTCATGCAGATAAGAATAGTCCTCCCGCTCATGTATCCTCTTACCATAATATAGATTTCCAAGCTGCCCATTGTCCATAACCTCTATAATGTAACTGATATCTGTATTATACAGATGGAATTGTCTGGACTTTTCGTGAAAAATAATCGCCATAAATTCTTCCTCCTAAAGCTTTCCACCTGAAGTGGCAATTCCCTCGATAAACTGTCTCTGGAATAAAATATAGATAATCACCATCGGAATAAATGCAAGCATAGAAGCCGCCATCAATTCCGGATAATCTGCTACAAACTGTCCCTGCAGCTTTGCAAGTGCTGCACTTAACGGAATCGTCGCCTGATCCGTATTGACAACCAACGGCCACATCAGATCCTTATAAGCAAACACTGCAGTAAAAATGCCCAGTGCAACCATCGCTGACTTTGTTAATGGCAGCATCACGTAGAGAAATGTCTGTCCGATATTGCAGCCATCCAGAACCGACGCTTCCTCCAGTTCCTTCGGAAGTCCCATGAAGTTCTGTCTCAGCAGAAATGTTCCGAATGCGCTGACCAGGCCAGGAAATATCAATGCAAAACTGGAATTTAACAGATTCATTTTGCTGACCATCAGATACTGGGGGATGATAAATATCTGTGCAGGTACCATCATTTGAAATAAAACCAATGAAAATGCAAGCTTTTTCCCTGGAAACTCAAGCCTTGCAAATGCGTAGCCTGCCATTGTTGCTGTGATCACAGCACATGCCACACGCCCAACAATCAATATCAGAGTATTGATGTAAAGCTTTGCAAAGTTCATCTTACTCAGAACACTGGTATAAGCCTCTGTTCTCCATACGCTCGGAAATATGACAAACGGATTCATCTGTGTTGCTTCGGATACTGTTTTAAAGGAAGTCAATGCCATCCAGAAGAACGGAATGATCATAATCAGAGCTCCAATCAATAACACGATATGAATGCCGATTTGTGGTTTTGATGTTGATTTTACATTTGTTTTTGAATTCATGTCTGTTCCTCCCTTCTAGTTATAGATCACCCATTTTTTCTGACATCTCATCTGGATCACGGTAATGATCATAATAATGACAAACAGCAGCAGGACAATGGCAGAACCATAGCCTTTATTTCCCTGCACAAAGGAATACTCATAAAACTGGCAGACCAGAGATCTTGTCTTTGGAAGTGCCGGATTGTTACGATCCATCATCATATAGATGACATCAAATACCTGCAGTGCTGCAATCACTCTTGTCACTGTCACAAAGAACATGGTCGGAGAAATCAGCGGTAACGTGATGTGGAAAAATTCTTTTACAGGAGATGCGCCGTCTATCCTTGCTGCCTCATAGAAGTCTCGCGGTATCTCCTGCAGACCGGCAAGAAACAAAACCATATTGTATCCAATGATCATCCAGATCCCTACAACAGCAACAGATATAAAAGATGTATCAGGATTTGAGATCCAGTTTACCTGCTTTAACCCTGCGCGAAGAAGCAGATGATTGATCAGTCCAAATTCCGAATTGTAAAGCCAGCGCCAAACCATTGCAACTGCTGCAGGCGCTGTAACCATCGGAAGGAAGTAAATGGTACGGTACACAGTTCTGCCCATGATTTTGCGATTCAGCATCACTGCAAGTACGAGTGAAATGGCAATGGAGAACGGAACCTCAATAATGGCATATTTAAAAGTATTATAAAGTGTCTGCCATACTACCGGATCATGAAACATCTTGTTGTAGTTACTCAGCCCGACATAAATATTACCCTTTCCAAAGGCTCCTGTTTTAAAGAAGCTCTCATATACTGTCTGAAAGATCGGAATGATATTCAAAACCATTAATCCCAGTACGGTTGGAAAAATAAAAAGCCATCCCCAAAAAAATTCTCTTTTCTCTCTCGATGTGATCTTCTTTTTCTTCATCATATTCCTTCTCCTATGAATCCTATTGACAAACCTGTTGATTTCTATATGGTGGAGCATTTTCTATGGCAGGAACACTTCCCTGTCATAAAACAATATGGGCAGGCATAGCTGCCTGCCCCTACTGTGTGTCAAGATTTTATTATATTGATCTACTCTTCTGCAATTGCATTGTTCATGAATTCAGCAAGCTCTTTACATACATCCTCTGCGCTGCGCTTTCCTGTCCATGCATCTACCAATGTCTCTGTGTTCTTGTCTTCCCATACAGTTGTATGCTTGGTGTAAGGTCTGATGACCATATCTTCTGTCATATCCAGATATGCCTGTAAGTTAAAGTCAGGATATGCTTTGATCCAGTTCTTCTCTGTACCCTTCATAGCTGAGATAACGATACCAAGGTCAGACTGTTTCTGCTGTGCTTCTCTTGATCCTAAGTACTCAACTAACTGCCATGCTGCATCTGCTTTGCTTGTATTGCCTGAGATTGCCCATCCAAGACCATTGTAGATAGAAACTCTTCTGCCTGTCTCAGCATCCTTAGGAAGAACTGCTACATCACAGTTTGCTTTTACATAGTCATTGTTGCAAAGGTCTGCTAACATCCATGAGCCCTGTAATACCATTGCTACTGTTCCTGCTTCTAACAGAGCATTTGCTTCGTTCTCAGCAAGTACTTCGTAAGGAGGCATATAGCCGTTCTTTGCCAGATCAGAAATAAATGTAACTGCCTTCACTGTTCCGTCAGAATCCATACCTGAAGCTGTTCTGTCTTCGTTAACGATGCATCCGCCCATATCAAATACTGTGTTATACCAGCCTTCCTGATTGTTTGAAGGCTTAATGCAGCATCCGTACTGGTTCTTAGAAGGATCTGTTACCTTCTTACAAGCATCTGCAAAATCGTCCCATGTCCAGTCAGCATCTGGATAGGAAACTCCGGCTTCATCAAACATAGTCTTGTTGTACCATAAACCGATTGTATCGAAATCCTTCGGAACTGCCAGCTGTTTGCCATCATAGTTGTAAAGCTCTACGATGTCGCTCGGGAACTCATTCATCTCTAATACGCTGCTTGATGAGATTTTATCTGAAATGTCTAATAACATATCATACTCAGCATATTTAGAAAATTCATTTGAGTGCATCCAGAATACATCCGGAAGGGAACCACCTGTAGCGCCTGCCTCTAACATTGTCCAGTATTCTGTCCAGGGTGTAACCTGAATCTTAGCAGGAATCCCTGTCTTTGCTGTGAAATCATTTACGATCTGTGTAAGACCCGGCTCCTGGTTGCTGTCCCAGATAGCAATCGTCAGTTCATCACCTGATGCGTCTGCAGCCGGTGCCTCTGCTGCAGGTTCCTCTGCTGCCGGCTCTTCTGCTGCCGGTTCCTCTGCTGCTGCCGGTGCTGCTGCCGGTGTCTCTGCTGCTGTGCCACCGCATCCGATCAGTGATGCTGTCATCACAGATGCCAGTAATACTGCTACAATTCTCTTCATCATACTATAATACCTCCCATTAATCTTGCGGACATATTGTCCATATTTATTTGCGATAACATGATAATACTATACAGTTTCACCAATTACCATGTCCTAATGTCCGATGGAGTTGTCGAAATGTGATAATGAGTTGTGCAACAACGGAGCAATCCGTGCATTAAGCCATCAAGCCTCTCTATAAGCCTTAGGACTTATATCATACTCTTGTTTGAACATTTTTGAGAAAGAAATAGAATCAGCATAGCCCACCTCTGTAGCAATGTCAGTAATGGACATATCGGTAGATTTCAAGAGCTTTGCAGCCTTCTGCAGCCTGTAGCTCACCAGATATTTCTGCGGTGACACATCCAGTTTCTTCTTGAAAATAGCGGTTAAATAAGAACGGTTAATACCTATGTAGTTCGCAATATCATTGACCTTGATTTCACGATAATTAGACTTGATATATTGAAGTGCATAATCCACATAAGTCTCCGAAGAATAGTCATACTTCTCACTCTGTGCATTCTGTGCTTCTATCAGTGTTGACAAAATTTCATATAAATAGCCTACCCTCCGAATCTCATTTGCATAGGTAAGCTTATTGGTATCCAGTATACTTTGAATAAACGGTACATAAGTTGTAACGGTAATCGTCGATGTAATCACAGGATGAGCAGCATCGAGATGTGCATGATTCAGATAGCTTTCTGCCATCACTCCGTCGAACGTTACCCATACATACTCCCAAGGCTCCTTTTCATCAGCAAAATACTGAATCGGAACGCCCTTCGGGATTAAAAAAATATCATTCTTTTTAATAGAATAGGTCGTATCATTGATCAGCAGAATTCCTTTTCCATTCAAAACAAAATGCAAATGATATTCATTTGGAATCTTGTGATCATACGTATAACCGGGAGAACATTGCTGCTGACCGCAGTGAACCAAATATAAATCATTCGTCTGCTTTGTAATATTACGCAGGCAGCGAAAACCTGCTATGTTCTTATAGGTAGTCTGCTTTGACATAAAAACAACCCCTCTCTATATCCTGGCGATAGAATTCCCCTCCTGAACAATGGTACTCATAACAACTTCCACAGGAAGCTCCTGTTCCTTGCTGTTGACTCTTTTCAGTAGCATCTCAACAGCCTTTTCGCTCATTTCCTTCATTGGCTGAACCACCATATACATCCTCGGCTTGACCACATGCGACAAAATCAAATCATCAAACCCCAGCATAGATATCTCCTCGGGGCACTGCACTCCAAGCTCATTCACCGCCATCACAGCACCAAGTGTGATTTCATAATTACTCATAAAGACGGCTGTCGGTCTGTCCTCCAGCTCTATGAGCCTGATCATGCTCTCATATCCATACTCTATCGCATGGGTTCCCTTCATAACATACTGCTCCGGGATCGGATAGCCTGCCTGCTGCATGGCATCCTTATAGCCCTTATATCTCTCGTAGCCCGTATAAACAGACTCATTGGAACAGATCACTGCTATTTTCTTATGATTGTTTGCAATCAGTGTATTCACTGCTCTGAACGCTGCCAGCCTGTTATTGATCTTGACACAGTCAAACTCCGCATCCCTTAGCCTTCTGTCCATCAGTACAATGGGAATGCCCGCATGTTCTGCCGGTTTTAAAAAGTCAGAAGTTCTGGAAACAGGTACCACGATCATCCCATCCACCTTCTTGTTCATCAGGAAACGGACATTCTGTGCCTCAATCATTTCATCATTACAGGAATCGCAGATCAGCAGACCATATCCGCTCTTTCTCAGTCTGTCGCCTATATACCTGAGCAAAGTTCCGTTAAAAAGGCTCTCAACGCTGTAAACAATAACACCGATCGTGCGTGTTTTATTTGTAACAAGACCTCTTGCAATTTCATTGACCTCATAATGGAGATCCTTGATTGCTGCTTCTATTTTGATTTTATTCTCCGGCAGGACATTGCCACCGTTCAGATATTTTGAAATCGTGGCAAGAGACAATCCTGTCTGTTCTTTAATGTCTACTATCGTTGCAGGCATACTATAGGTTCTCCTTTATGTATGAATCCCTTTATTTATACTATCATCTTAATATAAAAATGTAAATAATAACAACTCAGACAGAGACAGTGTTGCCTGTCTCTGTCATTTGTGATCATGTGAAATTATATGTATGACTATTTGATTGTTTTATACATCGGACCATATGCAGAGCATGCTCTGAAGTCCTGTCCTTCACGGTCTGAGCCGAATGCATTCCATGCTGCCGGACGGAAGATCTTTTCTTCTGGAACATTGTGCATGCATACCGGGATTCTGAGAATGGAGCAAAGGGAAATCAGATCTGCTCCGACGTGTCCGTAGCTGATTGCGCCATGATTAGCACCCCAGTTGTTCATAACATCATATGCTGTCTTGAAGTAGCCTTCTCCTGTACATCTCGGTGCAAACCATGTACATGGCCATGTATAATCAGTACGTTTCCACAAAGTATCTGATATATCAGCTGGAAGTTGAACGGTCCAACCCTCTGCAATCTGGAGAACAGGTCCCAAATTCTTAACCAGATTCAGACGGATCATCGTACATGGCATCTCAGACTTCGTCTCAAATCTAGATGAGAATCCGCCCCCACGGAAATATCCGTTATCTGCTGCACACCACTCAGTTGCCTTCATGATTGCATCCTGATCTTCTTCAGTCATATCATACCATGGCTTCATCACTGCATTGCCTGCTGCATCCTTTGCTTCTCCACACGCATCCAAACATGCCGCACCTGAATTTATCAGATGAATAAATCCGTTTGCATCTTTAGCATGTCCATCAATACTATATCCTGTCACTCTCTTAACAGACTCTCCACTCCAGCATGTACGAACATCTGCAAAAATCTGTGCACGGTTTGTCAGCAGCTTCATGAACAGCATACCGATACCATTGAGGACATCATTTTCTGTTGCCAGTACATATGGCTCTCTTGCTCCAGTCCAGTCAAAGGACGTATTGAGCAACGCCTCTGGATAATCACAGTTTGGATAGAAGTCTGTCCATTGACGTTGTCCCTGGAAACCAGCTGCGATTGCATTATGTCCAACCATTTCTTCCTCACAGCCCTCAGGCAGCTTGTCGTTTCCATTCATCAGATCCTTGATGATGACCATCATCTTGACAACGAACTCCCAGTCCTTTTCCTTCTGTTCCGGTGTTTTCTTAATAAAATCAGGATTCTTGTCATATCCTTCTTTGCATTTCTCTTTTGTCCATTTCAGTGCTTTCTGATACTCTGCCTGATCATAGATGCCCTCTGACATACGACGGATGATCTCTACCTCATCAACAGACTCCACTCTCATACCGAGATATTCTTCTATGAACTCAGGGCTGATGATGGAACCGCCGATACCCATCGTAACAGAACCGATCTGCAGATACGACTTGCCTCTCATGGTAGCTGCTGCAACTGCCGCACGGCCAAAACGAAGCAGTTTTTCTTCAACGTCAGAAGGAATGGATGTATCATCTGCATCCAGAACCTCATGTCCGTAAATTCCGAAAGCAGGCAGACCCTTCTGTGCATGTGTTGCGAGAACCGATGCCAGATATACAGCACCCGGTCTCTCAGTTCCGTTGAAGCCCCATACTGCCTTGATGGTCATGGGATCCATATCCATTGTTTCTGCACCGTAGCACCAGCAGGGTGTTACCGTAACTGTAATGTCAACGCCTTCTTTTTTAAACTTCGCTGCACATGCTGCACTCTCGCCAACACGTCCGATTGTTGTATCTGCAATGATAACCTTTACGGGTTCTCCGTTAGAGTACTTCAGATTCTCCTCAAACAGCTTCTTTGCTGATCTGGCCATATTCATGGTCTGCTCTTCCAATGATTCTCTTACCTTAAGAACGCCTCTGCGTCCGTCAATTGTAGGTCTGATACCAATTACAGGATAATCTCCTATCAATCTGTTCTTTGCCATAATGAATGAACCTCCTTTAAATTGTGAAAGATAATAACGATAAGCGGTGCGCGAAACGTTCCGCTAATTAATTTTCATTATACAGGCTGGCAATTCAAAACAAAAGTGTTATAATAAAAAAAAGTAGTATTATATTCACTTGTTTGAGGATAAGGAGGCGGCCATGAAATATATAGATTATAAAGAGCAGAGGGAACAGGGAACATTCAACTTTCCAATTGCTTTTTATCATGAAACACCGCATAGTCCGCGTTATTATATGACCTATCACTGGCATACGCATTACGAGATTATCCGTATCATTTCCGGTTCCTTTCAGATGACCATGGACAATGAAACAAGGAACTATCATGCCGGTGATGTAATTTTCATCAAGGACGGAACGCTTCACGGGGGAACCCCTCATGACTGTGTTTATGATTGTATTGTATTCAATTTGCAGGTTCTGATGAAGGACAACCACGCATGTGCCAAAACCATTCATGATATCATGGCACATCAGATCACGATCAAGCCGCTGCTGTCAGAAAGCAGTACAAGAGTCCTTCCAATCATCAATAATCTGTGTAATGCTCTTTCAAACCGCAAGGTCGGATATGAATTTATGACGCAGGGCTTTCTTTATCAGCTGATTGGCATCATACTGGAGGAGCATCTCTACGAGGAGCAGGTGAATGATCATGTTGCTTCGGAGCGGCTGGATTCCATTAAAGATGTGCTTGCTTATATATCAGATAACTACTATAATAGCATCAGTCTTGAGAATCTGGCTAAGATTGCAGGCATGAATCCAAAGTATTTCTGCCGGTATTTTCGCAGTATGACGGAACGGACGCCGATTGATTATCTGAATTATTATCGGATCGAATGCGCTTGCGAGATGCTGTCTACAAAGGATATCTCGATTAAGGAAGTGGCAATTTGATGCGGGTTTAATGATGAGAGCTATTTTATCAAGACGTTTCATAAGTATAAG
>CAYRJT010000024.1:0-14561 GCA_964424675.1 uncultured Lachnospiraceae bacterium | reverse complement strand
TTTACACTGGGCGTTGATATGTCTATGATTCCGATGGGAGAGGGTATTGGTGTGCAGCTAAGTAAGGCACGTAAGATTATCATACCTTTGATTGTCTGCTTTATTCTTGGTGTTCTGATCACGATTGCAGAGCCTGATCTTCAGGTTCTTGCCGAACAGGTTCCTTCTATTCCGAATAGGATGCTAATATTGACCGTTGCGGTCGGTGTTGGATTTTTCCTGCTGATTGCGCAGCTTCGTATGCTGTTAAAAATCCAGACTTCCTATATTCTGATCTTTTTCTATCTCATTATTTTTTCACTGGCTTTATTCACTCCTGCAGATTTTATTCCGGTCTCCTTTGATTCCGGTGGTGTGACAACCGGTCCGATCACGGTTCCGTTCATTATGGCAATTGGTATTGGTATGGCTTCTGTGCGAAGTGATAAAAATTCAAGCAGCGACAGCTTTGGACTGACGGCAATCTGTAGTATGGGGCCGATTTTGTCTGTACTGCTGCTGGGAATCTTTTATCATCCGGAGGACACAGAGTATACATCTGTGAGTATTGCGCAGATTGAGACTACAAGAAAGGCGGCTCTGGAGTTTATCCGGGCGGTTCCGAGATACGCAGAGGAGGTTGCTGTAGCCTTGGTTCCCATTGCACTTGTATTTATTGTTTTTCAATGCATGTTCAAGAGATTTCATTCCAGACAGCTTTTGAAGATAGGCTCAGGTTTTCTGTATAGTTATATTGGATTGGTCTTGTTTTTGACGGGTGTCAATGTAGGATTTATGCCGGCAGGACAATACATTGGATCTACAATTGCAGGCAGCAGTCTGGCATGGCTGCTTGTTCCGATTGGTGTTGTGATTGGCTACTTTATCGTTCGTGCAGAGCCGGCGGTACAGGTATTGACCCGTCAGGTCGAGGATGTGACAAATGGTTCAATTACTCAGAAATCGATCGCATCAGCTTTGTCAGTCGGTATCGCCGCCGCAGTCGGAATTGCAATGCTGCGTATTCTGACAGGCATCAATATTATGTGGTTTCTGATTCCGGGGTACCTGCTCTCGCTGACGCTGACTTTTTTTGTTCCGCAGATCTTTACCGGTATTGCATTTGACTCTGGTGGTGTAGCAAGCGGACCGATGACAACAACGTTCCTATTGCCGCTTGCTGTGGGAGCCTGTGAAGCGGTCGGGGGCAATATCCTGACGGATGCCTTCGGAATCGTAGCAATGGTGGCGATGACACCGCTGCTTACGATTCAGATGCTGGGTCTTGCCGATCAGCTAAGGAGAAGAGCAAGGAAACAGAAATATATGATGCAGCTGCAACAGGTGGAGGACTGTATTCTGTATTTTGATTAGTTCATGGGATTTAGAAAGCTATGAAGCAGTGCGGCATTCTGTACTTTGTGATGCATGGGAATCGTCGGACTCAGGTAAGTGATTGATGACTTGATTTGATGCAGAGGAGGATCACATGGGAGACAACAGTATTATGATTGTCGTTACAATAGCCGAGCGAGGTTACGGCAAGGCGCTGGCAAAGTTTTATTCCGAGCATTATGTACCTTGTTCTTATCAGTGCATGGGACATGGCACGGCATCCTCAGAACTGCTGGATGTGCTTGGAATTGGTTCAGCTGAGAAGGATATTCTGATCAGCTATGCATCCAAGCCGGATGCTGAACGTTTACTTTATCAGATTGTAAATGAAATCAAGGAAGACAGCTATGGCAATGGAATCGTATTCAATCTGCCGATGAGCGGACTGAACAGTTTGGTTGCCACAACACTGATGGGTCATGAAGAACCGGGTATGGGAGGAATGAGCATGGATATGGGAGTGAAGTCAGATCACAGTCTGATCTTAGTGACTGTAAATCAGGGAAATACGGATGATGTCATGAATACAGCCAGACAGGCAGGCGCAACGGGTGGAACTGTCATACGTGCCAGATGGGCAGGACCGGATGACAGTAGTCAGTTCTATGGCATCTCTGTTCAGACAGAAAAGGAAATCATAGCCATTGTGACAGAGACGGAAAAGAGAAATGCGATTATGGAGATCATTAATAAGAAACATGGTCTGAAAAGTGAAGCAGGCGCTGTTGTAGGTTCCATCGGCCTGGATCACATGGTACGACTGCCATGATGTATGTACTACAACAGGTAGGCAATATACGCTGTAAGTGTCAAGATGTATACACTATCATTATTATGTGATGAGGATAACTTCACAGTTAAAAGAAGTTTCCTCTTCGGGGACCATAATTAAGAAAGGCTCGAGTTTTCGGGCCTTTTTTGCTGCTTTATGAAATCATTAACTGAAGGCAGAGTCAGGCATTCTGCAAATTGGACAAGGAAGCTTCTGAAAAGCCTACCCCAATCCAAAATGCAGAATTTTAGCCAGCTGTCTTGCTGAATCTTAGCCAGCTGTCTTGTTGAATTGGACAATAGAACTTCTGAAAAGCATATCAGAATCCACAAAATGTGTGTTACAGTCATAATTTTGGAAAGCAAGTCGACAAATTTGCAAGGTTGTTGTCCAAAATGAGGGGTGGTTAATTGCTATACTGGCCATTTTGGAAGCTATATCAGTAGTTTAGCAAGTAAGTTGTCCAAAATGAGGGAAAGCTTCAGATTTCTATATTTGGATTTTACCATATTTTAACTAAACGGATTTGTCTCGCCATACAACTTACTCTAAACGGATTCATACGGGGTCATACGGACTTTGCGAGGAAAAAACTGGAAGTTATAAATTTACTTTACGAAATTATATCAAAAACTATGTGCAAGAGTAAATTCCAGATTTGATGTTTTTAGGGTAAAAAAACTGGAAGTTAAAAATTCACTTTACGTTCACTTTACGGATTCATAAAAAAGCAGCACGCGACATAAAGTAATATATACTTGACAAAATGTAAAACGCATGATATATTTCAATCAAGGAACTTAAGAGGATATAAAAGGACCCGAAAAGAACCAAAAAAGGATTCCAAGAAGATCTAGGAAGATTCAAGAAGGTCTAGGAAGATCCAAGAAGACTCCAAGAATGCCCGGGAAGATCCAAGAAGACCCCAAGAATGCCCAAAGAATGTCAAAGAAGAACCCAAGATGACCCAAAAAGAGTCGAAGATGGGAAAAGAAGAGAAGAAGAGAGGAAGAAGACAAAGAGGTGATCAAATGAGCAGAAATATTCCAATAAAGGTGGCCAGAGTGCAGCTCGATATGACACAGAAGCAGCTGGCAGATGCAGCAGGCGTTTCCAGGCAGACCATCAATGCAATCGAGCAGGGCGAATACAACCCGACCATCAAGTTATGCAGAACCATCTGCAAAGTATTAGGCAAATCATTAGACGAATTATTTGGAGAGGAAGAATAGTGAAATGAAAAAAGAAAGAAAAAACAACTTAGACGAAATGAAAGAGCAGCAGCTGCTGCATATAGAGAAGAACGGTTGCTGGATTGCATTCTGGGGATTATTCATTGTAATGCAGATACAAACATTTACAGAAGGCGAATTTCTCGGTAAACAGAGTATGGGTGAATGGCTTGTGTTTATGATTCTTGCCCTGTATCTGGTGATTGCGTGTATCCGGCGAGGTATCTGGAGTAGAAATCTGAAGCCCAATGCTACGACAAATCTGATAGCCAGTCTGATTGCAGGAGCTGTGATCGGAGTGGCGTTTGGAATCAAGTCATATATTGACTATGAAAAATTGGCTGGAGCCATTGCAACCGGTATCGTGATTTTTATTGGTATCTTTTTCAGCTGCTTTATAACCCTCATCCTTTCCGCTGCCATTCTGAAAAAACGTAATGCAAAGCTGGAAAATGAAGAGGATGCGTCCAACGATAGAGATGCTGAGTAAACATCCACAAATAAAACAGGCAGTGAGATAATAAAGTAATGAAGAGCAGTACCGACGAAGCATGGTCTTTTGTCCGGGGCTGCTTTTTTGTGAGAATAAGGATAAGTTATATGATATGCGCATAGCTGAAATGACCTGATGGGAACTTTATAATAAGCTTTAAAAAAAATAACTAAAAAAAGAAACAAAACTTTATGTAAAATTATATTAAAAAAGCTATTGATATTTACATATAATATTTATACAATGTTTATATAATTGAATAAAATGCTAGAAAGAAGGAGGATGATGAGTCAGATGGGATGTACAATTAAGGAAATTAGTGAAGCAACAGGATTTTCATCTGCAACCATTTCCAATGCGCTGAACCATAAAAAGGGGGTTAACAGCGAAACAGCAACAGTCATTATAGAGGCTGCCCAAAAACTTGGTTATGTTGAGGAAAGAAAGGCTAAAAAAGTTAAATTTGTCATTTTTAAAACAAATGGTTTAATCATAGATGATACGCCTTTTTTTCCACTGATGATAGATGGTGTTCAGAAAGAATGCAAAAATTCAGGAATGGAGATGTCGATTTGCAATCTGGATAAACGAGATACCGACTATGAAGAACAAGCAAAGGCATTGAGTGAGGATGCATCTACCGCTGTGATTTTGCTCGGAACTGAACTTGAGGAGAATGATCTTGATGTGTTTCGAAACAGCAAATGTCCATTCTTACTGCTGGATTACTGGGTTTCTGATATGTCTTTTGATGGTGTTCTGATTAACAACGCGGATTCAGCCAGAACAGCAGTGGAATATTTGGTAAAAAAGGGACACAGCGAAATCGGATATCTGAGAGGTGATTTCAGAATCAAGGCTTTTCGCTCCAGAGAGGTCGGATATAAGGTCGCTTTAGAAAAAGCGGGAATCAGTGTACGTGATGAGTATGTGATAACACTCGCGACCACAATGGATGGTGCTTATAAGGATATGAAAGCGTTCCTTAAGAAAAAGCCTTTATTACCGACAGCTTTTTTTGCTGATAATGATATGGTGGCACTCGGTGCGATGAAAGCATTGACAGAGGAAGGAATCAAGATCCCGGAACAGATTTCAATCATTGGTTTTGATGATTTGCCTTTTTGTGAAATTGCGACTCCGAGATTATCAACCATTCGGGTATCCAAGCAAGAAATGGGACAGCTTGCAGTTAAGAGACTTATGCAGATTGTAAATGGTGATGATGAAAGCAAACTGAAAATACAAGTATGTACACAGTTCATCGAAAGAGATAGTGTCTGTACAATTTATAGTAACATTGAGGAATGAAGAAATGACAGAACAATGGGGAGTTTATGAACTTGTGTTAAAAAGAGAGCTTGAATCGGAACAACTCGGTGAAAACCCATATCAGGATTATCAGGTTGAAGCGACTTTTACCGGAGCCGAGGAATGTAAGCATGTACGAGGCTTTTATGATGGAAATCATGTATTCGTGGTACGTTTTATGCCCTCTTATACGGGAAACTATCATTATGAGCTGACGGGCAGTCAGTCCGGTATGAAAAAAAAGATTATTAAAACTGGTGACTTTACTGTTGTGAAAGCAGAAGAGAATAACCATGGTCCTGTCAAAGTGGTAAGAAAATATCACTTTGCCTATGCAGATGAAACCCCTTATCAAGAGTGCGGAACGACATGTTATGCATGGCTGCATCAGAGAAGGGAACTCCGTGAGCAGACACTTGTGTCTTTACAAGATTCTCCTTTTAATAAAATACGATTTTGCGTATTTCCAAAGCATTATGACTATAATCTCTATGAACCGGAGACCTATCCTTATGTGGGTACTCCTTGCTCTATAGTTGGTTTGAATAAAGAAAACTTTCAAGATTATACCCCGGAGAGTCAAGAGAACAGGTGGGATTTCCATCGATTTTGTCCAGAGCACTTTGCAATTATGGATACTTCAATTAAGGAACTTGCAAATCTTGGAATCGAGGCGGATATCATTTTGTTTCATCCTTATGACAGATGGGGCTTCTCACAGATGGGACGCGAGGCTGAAAGTTTTTATCTAAGCTATATGATAGCAAGGTATGGCGCTTTTAGAAATATATGGTGGTCGCTTGCAAATGAGTATGATTTATTTCCCCAAAAGTCGATAGAGGATTTTGAATATAACGCAAGAACAATTGTAGAAGAGGATTGTTATGGGCATCTTCGTTCTATTCATAATTGTTTTAAAATCTATGATTTTACGAAAAACTGGGTGACACACTGCAGTATTCAGAGAACAGAAATTTATGAGTCAGCAGCACTTACAAGAGAATGGCGAGAGAAGTATGGAAAGCCGGTAGTGCTGGATGAAGTTGGTTATGAGGGCAATATTAATTTCTTCTGGGGTAATCTTACTGCCGAGGAAATGGTACGTTTGTTTTGGATGGCGGCAGTCAGAGGAGGCTACTGTGGACATGGAGAGACCTATATCAATCATGTTGATACCCAAACAGGAAGAATGCTTTTGTGGTGGTCTCATGGCGGTAGAATATATGGAGAGAGTAAAGAACGAATTCGTTTTTTAATGGAATTCATGAAAACGATACCGGGATATTATTTGAAGCCTGCAGATATCAAAAAATGGAATGATAATGCTGCAACAACCGAAGATGAGCAATATAAAGGTGAGTTCTACCTTTTCTATACAGGAATATATCGCCCAGGCTTTCGAGAATTCTACATTGATGACCTGACTAAGTATCAAGTGACAGTCATTGATACATGGAATATGACAACAAAGGATATGGGAGCTCACAGTGGGAAGTTTTATATTCAACTTCCTTCAAAGCCCTATATCGCTATTGTGTTAAGAAAAATATAAAAAATGATACTAAAATGATAAAGGAGCTTGCTATGAAGAATTTTGAAAAGGAATTTCAAAATCCATCTAATCCATATAGGACAATTCCGTTCTGGTCTTGGAATGACAAGATGGATCCAAAAGAAATAGAGGCACAGGCACGAGAGTTGAAAAAGGGAGGGGCTGGTGGCTTCTTTATGCATGCTCGTTCTGGTCTTAAGACAGAGTATCTGTCGACGGAGTGGTATGAATGTGTTCAGGCAGGGATTAAGGCAGGAGAAAGGGAAGGTCTGGATGCTTGGATTTATGATGAGGAGGGATGGCCAAGCGGCTTTGCAGGTGGTATTGTACCTGCACTGAGCGAGGACTTTCATGCAAAGTTTATTTCGGTGGAGTATGCACAGAACACAGACAGGCTGATGAATGAGGGAATTCTCTGCTTATATGTTATCAATACAGACGGAGAGTTTAAAAGAATAGAGACAGAGGCATCTTATGAATGTGTGGCAGGCGAGGAATTGATGGCAGTAATCAGACATACAAATCCCTATTACATTGACACACTGAATAAACGTGCAGTACAAGCTTTTTTACAATGTACGCATGAGGAATACTACAAGCGTTTCGGTGGTGATTTTGGAAAACACATGAGAGGTTTTTTTACGGATGAGCCTCGTCTTACCTGTAATCACTTTGGCGATATTGCATGGTCAGATGATCTGCCGGATGCTTTTATCAAAAAATTTGGTTATGATATCCGCAACGAACTTCCGGCATTATATAGAGAAACTGATCATTATCAGAAAGTCCGCTACGATTTTTGGCTGATTGTGAGTGAAATGTTTTCATGTAATTATATGAAGACAATCTATGATTGGTGCGAGAAACACCATTGTAAAGCGACAGGACATATCATGATGGAAGAGAGCATTTTCAGTCAGATGACGAGTACAGCCGGCGTGATGCCTTTTTACGAATATCTGCATGTGCCTGGTATTGACTGGCTTCGCAGAAGAATTGATTCTCCTGTCATCGGAAAGCAGGTGGGTTCTGTCGCATGTCAGCTTGGAAAGAAGCAGGTTTTGACAGAATCGTACGCATTATGTGGCTGGGGTGTATCCTTCGAAGAACTGAAATGGATTGCAGAGTGGCAGTTTGTAAATGGGGTCAATCAAATCTGTCAGCATTTAATGGCCTATACAATTAAGGGCATTAGAAAGAGAGATTATCCTCCATCACATTTTATACAGCAAACATGGTGGCAGGATGCAAGACTGTTTAATGATTATCTCGCAAGAGAGTGTGTAGCCCTATCCTATGGAGATCAGACGGCGGACGTATTGCTGCTGCATCCATTACGCAGTGGCTATATCACCTATGATGGAACGAGAACAGAGGCAATCAGACAGCTTGATGAGAGGTTTGTCGAGATATCTGAAGCACTTAGCGGTCAACATATCAGCTATCATTATGGAGATGAGACCATCATTGAAAGGTATGGAAAAGTAGAAGGAAAGCAATTTGTCGTGGGACGGATCGCTTATCAGACAGTGATTATGCCTCATATGCATGTGTTGGACAAGAAGACTATAGACTTGCTGCTCGATTTTGCTCAAAATGGAGGAACCATATTAAGCACAGGAAGATATCCTGATTTTACAAATGGAAGTATAGAGAAATTAAGAGAGCTCCTTGCCAGTGTCAGAAAAACAAATTTGACCGATATTCGTTCTGTACTTGAAGAAGCAGGTCTGATCAGCTTGAGCATTCGCTGCGGAGAAGATGAGGTAGACTGCATATCTTATCAACAGAGAAAAGAGGGAGATACCTCAGTTTATTTTCTTGTGAATCATAGCCAAGAGAAATCCTGCGATACGACAGTGACATTTTTTGGAGTTGCCGGAGCAGTGTTTCAGATGCATGCAGAAACGGGCGTTATTGAAAGGATTGCCTCTTGTTCTGATGGGAATGATACGATCATCAAACTGCATTTTAATCCTATGGAATCTTACCTTTTGTATTTAGAGGATGTTCATGCAGCTGACAACTATCATGTGGAAAGTACACCGCGGCAGGAAATTACTTTGTTGGATGAATGGAAGCTGGATGCAATTGACACAAATGCATTAACGCTGGATTATTGTGACTATCGTGTAGAGGGAGAAGAATGGAACAGGGATGTGCCGGTAATCAAAGTACAGAGTGAACTTCTTGACAGAAGAAAACCTTGTCATGTGACACTTCGATTTTCATTTACATCCAGACTTTCGGGTGAACAGCTTGATGATCTGCAACTGGTTCTGGAGGATGCACAGGAGTACCAAATGAGCGTGAACGGGCAGGATGTGTCCACAAAGGAAACAGGCTGGTGGAAGGATCGTGCTTTCCGGACTGTGCCGATAGCGCCCTATGTCCAAAAAGGCAATAATGAAATATTGCTTTCCGTTTTATTTAGTCAGCCACAGAAGGTTTACGATGTTCTGTATGGTAAGGATGTATATGAGACAGAAATAAATAAAATAACATATGACATCGAAATAGAAAATATTTATTTGATTGGGAAGTTTGGTGTTTATTCTGAATCACCATTCAGAACGACAGAGAGAAATGCATATCTGACCGATGGACCCTTTGTTTTGGGTGCAATGAAGGATCATATAAAGTCATTAGAATTGACAACACAAGGTTTTTTGTTTTTTGCAGGTACGATGACTGTAGCACAGACGATATCGGTTCATAAGGAAACGGATAAGCGTCAGATTCTGATACTGGGCAAGCAAAGAGCACCATTAGTCAAAGTTTATATCAATGATATTCTTGTGAAGAATTCTCTCTGGGAACCCTATGAAGCAGATATCACAGAGTTCTGCAGAGAGGGAGATAATGAAATCAGGCTGGAGCTGTATGCTTCTAACAGGAACTTACTTGGACCGCACCATCATATTGATGGAGAGTGCTATCATGTAGGACCGGAGAGCTTTACCGGTAAATGGAGCTGGGTAGAGCGATCTTCTGAGGCCGATGCAACAGATATAGCAGACCGTACAAAGAATTATTGGACTGATACATACAGTTTTATAAAATTTGGATTGGATGAAGAATAATATGAGCAAATTAATTTACGATGAGGTAATAAAATATTTTACCCAAATGGAAACAGGAGATATCACTGAAATTAAGGACAGGCTGAAGCTTTTGATAGAGGAAAGTGACGTAAAACTTGTTGTACTGGATGATGATCCTACAGGTGTGCAGGCGGTGCACGATGTTTGCGTATATACTGACTGGACTGAGGACAGCTTTGAACAAGGCTTTATGCGACCAAGGGTCTATGGCATTTGGTGAACAACTGCTGCAGGACACACTTAAGCTTACAGTATTATCAAGCCCGAGGTTTGGTGCGGTGGAATTAAAAAGAGCATTACAATGTAAAGGTATTATTTGGTGATTATAAACAGATAAGGAGAGTGTTATGTTAACCGATGTGCGCAACTCTAAGTATGTAAAGACAGTGGCTCCTGCATGGAATCAAGTCAAATGGACAAACGGACTATGGAAGGAAGTGACAGATACCTGTTATCACAGTACTATATTTCAGTTGAAAAGTATGTTTGATAATAAGGATATCAGTCATGTGGTGGAAAATTTTCGCATATGCGCTGAAGAAGCAGAAGGATGCCACGATGGAACTGTTTTTGGAGACGGTGATTTTTACAAGTGGATGGAGGCAGCTTTGTACAGTGCAGTTCACTATCAGGACGAGAAACTGCTTCTGGAGTTAGACGCATACATTGACCTGATTGGAAGAGCGCAGCAACCGGATGGATACTTATCTACAAAACAGATTATAGGGGAACGAAGTGAAAACGGTATTTCACGGATGGGTGACATTGATGATTTTGAAGTATACAATTTTGGACATTTGTTTACCTCTGCATGTCTCCATAAAAGGATAACCGGAAAGGACAGTTTTTTGAGAATTGCTCAAAAGGCGGCTGATTATCTGGAGAAGATGTATGCGAAAGCAGCAAAAGAAAAGGAAGTCCAAACGGCGGTTTGCCCATCTCATTATATGGGGCTTATTGAGCTTTACCGTACAACGCAGGATGAGAAATATTTAAAATTGGCCAAGCTGGCAATAGAACTAAGAGATTCTGTTGAAAATGGAATGGATGACAATCAAGATCGTATTCCGCTTAAGGAGCATGATAAAATCATTGGTCACGCAGTCAGGGCTAATTATCTGTATGCCGGAGTTGCTGATTTGTATGCGGAGATTGGAGAAAAGGATTATCTGCAAGTGTTACACCGGATGTGGGACAGTTTGATGAACTATAAAATCTATCTGACGGGTGGCTGTGGTGCATTATATAATGGTGCCTCACCTTATGGGAATTTTTTTGTACATCAGTTGATACATCAGGCCTATGGATATGAGTACCAGCTTCCTAATATTACAGCGTATGCGGAGACATGCGCGAGCATTGGATTTGTTATGTGGGCATATCGTATGTTTTTGATTGAGCCTAAGGCGTGTTATTTTGATGCCATAGAACGGACGATGCTGAATGTCAATATGGCCGCACTGAGTCTGGACGGAAAGAAGTTTTTTTATGAGAATATGCTGAGACGTACAAAAAAGCTGGAATATGAGATGATATGGCCACTTGAGCGAACAGAGTATATCACTTCGTATTGTTGTCCACCAAATCTTGCAAGAATACTTACACAAAGTTCGGAATATGCTTATGCAGAATCTGAGAATACACTCTGGCTCGGAATGTATGGGGAAAATGAGGCATCGATTACTTTACCGGGAGGATCTTCTTTTGTTCTCAAGCAAAAGACAGACTATCCTTTTGATGGGACGATTATGCTTAATTTTTTGGATATTAAGCAGACATCTCCAATTACTGTACAGATGAGAGTTCCATCATGGGTAGAACAGGGAAAGCTCAGTACATCCGATGGACAAAACTATAACCTGGATCAGAAGTGTGCCGGAACCTATGTTCCGATTCCTATTTCTTCCCAGACAGAGTTTTGTTTGTCTGTTTATTTCGATATGCCGGTCAGACTTACGACGGCTAATAGCATGGTGGAGGAAGATTCGAATCAGGCAGCTGTAGAAAGGGGACCTCTTGTGTATTGCATAGAGAGTGAGGATGCTGCTGCGGAAACATTGGATGATATTTATCTTAATGCAACCGAAGAATTTCATATAACGGACTATGAAATAGATATGCATAAAATGAAAGCAATTACGACAAATGCCTATATCATCAAACGAGGAACATATAATAGGTCTGCTTTGTATCAGACGCTACGATTTGAAGGTATGGAAAAGACGCGGATTCAATTCATACCGTACTATGCATGGGACAACCGTGGCTTTCAGGAAATGCGTATCTGGATGCCATTGACCTATTTACCTTGAAGACCACGTTCGGTCATTCGAATACAGCATTATGAAATGGAGTCATACCATGTTGATTCATAACCCAATCCTACCGGGCTTTCACCCGGATCCATCCGTGGTCAGGGTGGGTAATACCTACTATATAGCCAATTCCACATTTGAATGGTTCCCCGGAGTCTCAATACATCAGTCTGTTAATCTGAGAGACTGGGAACTGATTACGTGTCCGTTGTCTACCATGTCCATGCTGGATCTGCGTGGGGTATTGAATGGAGGCGGTGTATGGGCGCCTTGTCTGAGTTATCATGAGGGCGTTTATTATCTTGTATTCTCCGTTGTAAGGACTGATGAAGAACGGATGCAGGATACAGCAAATTATATTACAACAGCAGTCAATATTATGGGGCCATGGAGCAAGCCGGTCTATCTGAACAGTATAGGGTTTGATGCATCTTTGTTCCATGATGAAACGGACGATACAGCCTGGCTGGTACAGATGAGGTGGGATTTTCAGCCGGGACATGATCTGTTCCGGGGTATTTATATGCGGCAGTTTGACCGGGATACACTGAGACTGTCAGGTAAGACATACTGTATCTTTCATGGGACAGATCGTGGGTTTACGGAAGGACCACACCTGTATCGCAGAGGAAGGTATTATTATCTGATGACGGCGGAGGGTGGCACAAGAGATACTCATTGTATTACCATGGCAAGAAGCGAACACAGGGAAGGCCACTATACAGTTGATCCGGAAAATCCAATTCTGTCTGCATATGAGGAGCCATCCTGTCCGATCCAGTATGCAGGGCATGGTGATTTGTTTGAGGATGGAAGAGGTCACTGGTATGTAGCGCATCTGGGAGTTAGAAAATATCTGACAGGTGGTTACAGCGTGATGGGAAGAGAGACGTTCCTGCAGTCGGGGCACTGGACACAGGACGGCTGGTTCCGGCTGGATGCAGGAAGACTGCCGCAGGAAACAATAGAGGTGAACGATCCATGCGGGGCAGACCGGCAGCAGGATTTTTACAGAGAGTACAGATTTCAAGAGAACGCGGGTGGACTGGATCTTCATTTCTCAACATTGAGGATTCCATTAGATGAAAAATCCATGAGCCTGACAGAAAGACCTGGATATCTGCGTCTGAAGGGAAGAGAAAGCATCCTTTCCAAGCATGGACAGGTCATGACAGCACTCAGGATCGCTGATATACATTTTACTGCTGAAACAGAGCTGTTGTTTGAACCGGAGCATTATCAGCAGATGGCGGGACTGACCTTATTTTATAATACAGCTAATTTTTATTATTGCTTTGTCAGCTATGAGGAGGGCATCGGGAAGCATCTGCAGGTTATGATCAGAAACAATCATCAAACAAGCTATCTGTGTGAAAAACCGATTTCTCTTGAGAATGGACTTCCAATTCGGATATCAGTACACTTTTCCCCGGAGGGTATACAATTTCTCTATGCTCAGGGAGAGACCGAGTATCAGCCGGTTCACGCGGCATCTGGGTACCTTCCCATCAAAATCCTGTCTGATGAATATGCAACAGAGAGTGGGGAACTGGGATTTACAGGTGGTTTTATCGGTCTTTGCTGTCAGGATCTCAGCGGAGAGAAAAAGCCGGCAGATTTCAGGTATCTCATCATCTGCTCTTAGTTCAAAAAGTACAACTCTTTGAATCAAAAAGTGCATAGCAAGCGTCCTTCGAATTTGTTAGGATAGGATCACAGGATACCCCACTTGCGGGGTAAGATGATGATTTCGGAGGAAACGGAAATGAAAAAAAGAGCTATGGACGAGAAACTGATTGTAAGACCAATCGTAGGATGTCTGACACATTCACATTTTTGGGAAGGTCCCTGCAGAGCAGGTCATAAGGAGAACATGACTGTCGAGGCTGAGACAGCAGCGGCAGATGCAGCATTTGCAAAGGCAAAGGAAGAACTGAAAAAGGCATCAGCCGAGATGGAAATGCTGGATGCGGTTGATGCACGTTATGATGAGAAGTTTGTGGTAGGAAGAGATGTATTCGAGCAGATCGAGCAGGATATGGACAAGGTTGATTTCTTCCTGTGTATGAACTGGAGAATCCCGAAGCTGGAGCGCTATCGCAAGCCGATCGTGATCATGCAGAATGGGAATGAAGGAATCGATTTCGCAGCTTATTGCCGTTCAATCGGAGTAGAAGCATATGTAGCTATGGATCTGCAGGATCTGAATGAGATTGCACATATTCTGTGGGTCAGAAAGGCAGTCCGTTCCACAAGAGCACTGGTACTGACAGCAGGAGGACAGCCTACCTTTGGCATCCAGAGCCTGATTCGCGATCCTGAGATTTTGAGACAGAAATATGGATTTGAAGTCATCAAGCTTCCGTTCAACTCTATCGTACCCTATATGGAACAGATCTCAGATGAGG
>CAYRJT010000023.1:14610-14846 GCA_964424675.1 uncultured Lachnospiraceae bacterium | reverse complement strand
CGTCATCAGCTCGGTCTTTAACTGACTGTCAATTTCGTCTCTATCATATTCATCCTCTACATTACCTGTTACATTTGTATAGAATAACAGAGGATCCACAATCTTGTAGGAATACTCGCCATGGCAGCGGATTGCAATGTCGATATCCAGTCCGATATTTTTATCTACCACTCTGAACGGAACCGGATTCGGTGTCCCGTATTTATTCCCCGGCAGTTCCTTTGTGTTAATATAGT
>CAYRJT010000023.1:4748-14600 GCA_964424675.1 uncultured Lachnospiraceae bacterium | reverse complement strand
TGTATCTCCGCCAAATGTAAAACGTTTGCCGATTGTTGAAAATGTCTTTTTCAGATTATCACCCAGATTACCGTAAAACAAACTCGGCTCTGTGGATGCATCATATACAAACTCACCCGGCTCAGCAGAAAACTCCACAACCTTACCCTGCTCAACGATCAGCATACACTGACCATCATTGACTGCTACGATAGAGCCATTGCTGATAATATTGTCATTTGCCTTTGTGTTAGAGCTTCTCTTCGGATCTACCCGCTTTACGCCCTTTGTCACAAGTACATCTGCTTCCATGGACTCACAGTAGAAATACTCCCGCCATTGGTCAGCCAGATTTCCACTGACAGCACCTTTAATTGCCTGAATCAAACCCATAATGTTACCTCCATGTGAATTATTATTCTTAGATCAAAATACTAGTCATAATTATAGCATTCTCCGCGTATTTTGTCGACTTCTCTTTTATAGAATTCCATTTTCTGAGAGTTTATTCCGTCCGCTTTACCGGAGTCGATAAATATTTGCCTCGTAAGGCATCATATCATTTCCGGGCTTATCATAGTTGGAAAGCAGCAACTCATACTTTTTCGTGTCGACAAACCGTTCCTTGATCTTAGTCGTCAGATTACATTCGATAAAAAAACAGTCTCCTTGATAGATACGATAATACAGGAAAAAGCCCTTTACATGCTTCTTAACAAATTCCGTCTCTCCGTAGGCAAATGCTTTTTGCTCTTTTCTCAGGGCAATCAGTCTCTTGTAAAAGTTTAATACAGAGTCCGGATCCTCACTCTCTGATTCAACATTATAGACCAGATAATCCCTGTCTCCACTGATCCATGGTCTTCCGGTTGTAAAGCCGCCATTCTCCGTCGGATTCCATTGCATCGGTGTCCTTGCATGGTCACGTGTTCCCGCAAATACCGTTTCAAGCGCCTTTTCCTTCGTCATTTTGCGTTCTTCGGTCAGCTGTTTATAAAGGTTCAGGGACTCTACATCACGCAGGTCATCAATGGACTGAAAGTGCTGATTTGCCGCCCCGATTTCATCTCCCTGAAACAAATACGGCGTTCCTCGACTCGTAAACTGAATCACTGCCAGCATTTTCGCCAGTACATCCCTATAGGTACCATCCGGATCCACCTTGGAGATAAACTTCGGATTATCATGATTATTATAAAACAGTGCCATATGGCAATGGCTGCCATAATGCTCCGTATAATCAATCAGGTATTCCTTCAGGAAATTCAGGTCATACCGATAATCATCGAAACGGTTGTGACCGGGTGTTTCCAGATGATCAAAGGAAAACATCATATCCAGTTCCTTTCTGTCATCACCCGTCAGGAGCTTCGACATCTCCATCCCGATGCCGGGCATCTCGCCGACAGAGTATGCCTGATATGGATCGAAGGCTTCTTTTCTGATCTCTCGCAGATACTCATGCAGCTTCGGTCCATAAAAGTAATTTTCGATTCCGCGATATCCGATCAGTTCCCCTATGGTCTCATTGCCGTCCGGCAGTCCCTCGACCTTGGAAATATAATTGATGACATCCATACGGAATCCGTCGATGCCCTTCTTGAGCCACCACCGGATCATCGTGAGGATTTCCTCACGCATTTCTTTACAGTCCCAGTTCAGATCCATCTGCTTTCTGGAGAAAAGATGCAGCGCCCATACATCCTGTTCTTCATAGTAATTCCATGCAGAGCCTGAAAAGAAGGATGTCCAGTTATTCGGAGGTGTCTTGCCTCCGTTTCCGGGTCGGAAATGATAGTAGTTCCGGTACTTTGAATCTGGATCATGCAATGCCTCCTGAAACCATTTATGCTCGTCAGAGGTATGGTTGATAACCAGATCCATGATCAAACGCATACCGCGCTTATGTACCTCGCTTAACAGCTGATCAAAGTCGTCCATCGTTCCGAAATCCCGCATAATCTGATAGTAATCCCTGATATCATAGCCATTGTCATCATTTGGAGAATCATACACAGGGGACAGCCATAGCACATCTACCCCCAGTTCCTTCAGATCATCCAGTCTGGAGATGATGCCCTGCAGATCACCAATGCCGTCTCCGTCAGAGTCCATAAAGCTGCGAGGATAAATTTGATAAAATACGGCCTCTTTCCACCATGCTTCCTGTATCCTGCCATTGCCCGGTGCAGGAATATCCTGCTCCGTATTCAGCAGTGTCAGCAATGATCCGTAATCGCCCAGATTCTTTTTAATCAAACCGGACAGTGTCTGCAGACGCATATTCCCAACGATTGGGTTGTTCACGAATGCATCCTTTAATTTGAGTGAGGTCAGTACACGGTGAATGATATCATGTCCCACCGGATGTGCATAAACCTCCTTCAGCTTACTTTCTGATGTCAGTAATTGTCCCATTCTATTGCTCACTCCTATCCCTGTCTGCCGGTCATCTCAATGGATACCGGCCCACGACTCCTGTCTCACTACACTCATTGTGCATCATCTGTGGAGATGGCTCCACGCTCCTTGAGTTCCGTGATAATCTGTTCGTACAGACGACTGTCAATCTTGTACTTCGAGCGATACAGCAGATAACCGATCAAGATACAAATCAGAGGAAAGATAAACATCGCTGCCTTCATGAGCGTCATCCCCTGTGCTGTCACATCGGCAGCTGAATTTGCATCTTTGATACCAGATAAAATGACAATCGCACCTACCACACCACTTGCCACTGCTCCGCCCATTTTGTTGATGAACGGCTGTAGAGAAAACGTCACACTGTCATTGCGCTTACCGGATTTCCAGTAGCCGTACTCCACAGTGTCTGCAAGAAACATCAGCATCAGCAGCTGGATAAATGCCTCTCCGACAAAAATCAGTACACCAGCCGTACCGATAAAGGTCATCGTATTGGTCGGTGCAAAGAAGAAAATGATATAACCGATCACAACAAGTGCTGTAGAACCCAGATAAAGTCTGCTTCTTTCAAACCGTTTGCTGAAAAGCGGAAATACAACCAATGCAGCGATCTGGGAAACTCCGAGGATAATCGCAAAAATGGAGTACATATCTTCATTTCCGTATGCATACTTGAAATAATAGATTCCAAAGCTGGTTGTTGTCGTATAGCCGATGGAAAACAGAGCCATGGAGATGCCCGTAAACAACAGCTGATCATTTTTGAAGATGACCTCGATCATATTCTTTAATGTTGTATGTTCCGATGCCGCATCCGTAGTTGCCACAACCGTTTCCTTGACACCAAACAGTGTGATGCACTGACCGAGCCACATCACCAGAATGATGATGATTGCAAATGCAAAATACCCCTTTTGCAGACTTCCCAATTTCTCTCCAAGCGCTGTCGTGATCGGTACGATCCCCGCCACCAAAAAGAACAGTCCGACATCTGCACAGATTCTCGCAAATGCCCCGATCTTCTCACGTTCCTTCTGATCGATGCTCAGGGATGGCAGCATGGACCAATAGGAAATATCATTGATTGTGTATGTAATCCCCCAGAAAAGGTATAATACTGCAAACAAGACTACGTATGCGCCTCCTGTTGCCCCCATGTCCGTAAAAAGCAGTACTGTCACGATACCGGACAGACAGGCACCAAGTGCAATCCATGGCTTGAATTTTCCATATTTGCCATGTGTATTGTCTACGATGACACCCATAATCGGGTCATTGAGCGCATCAAAGATACGGCAGCAAAGCATGATCCCTGTGATCCACCAGAGACTGGATGTCGGCAGACTCAGGACATCCGTCAGATAATAGATCAGATACATGCTGACCATCGTATAGACCATGTCACGGCCTATCGTTCCGAGTCCAAAGGTATACTTGTTGTGGTTTTTCTTCATTGTGCTTCCTCCTTGGTTACATACAGATTTGATCCGAAATCTCCGAGCAGGCGGATCTGATCGTTATATCCGGTTCCGACAAACTGATTATTCAGTGAAACACCGCCTGCAAGCAATGCGCCGTCTCCATGATACTCCTCGATACAGTCCTGCAATGTATACAGTTTATTGGCTGTCCGCATGACCAGCCCGTCCGGATTCAGCTTCACAGGCATCACATGCTTTGCCAGTCCGCCAAAGCGTTCCAGATAGAGCTTCTGAGGTTTTGTCTGCATACAATACTTTTTCTGAGCATCCAGACCTGTCACGCGCAGGTAATCATACCCCTCCGCCGCCTGTGTCAGTGTCTGATAGAAGCCGGTCACTGCCTGGCTGCCGTCACGTTCCCGTACCTGCCACTGCACCTTATTAGCCTTTGGGTAGTCCACGCGGGAAAATTCGCCATATTGGAAGATATGCCGGTGTTCTTTATAAAATGCTATCTGTTCCTCTATTTCTTCACATTCCATCTTTGTCAGATACTTCAGATCCAGTTCATAGCCCAGACAGCCAAAGGCCGCCACATTGAACCGTGTCGATAATGTTGTATTGCGAAGCGTCTGCATATGCGGAGCTGCCGATACATGTGCACCCATGGTGGAGAGTGGATACAGATAGGACAGACCCTGCTGAATCGACAGTCTCTCGATTGGATCCGTATCATCTGATGCCCAGATCTGTGGCGAAAAGCACAGCATACCAAGGTCAAAGCGGTTGCCACCACTGGAACAGCTCTCCAGCAGAATATGACTGCGTGGTTCAAATATGCGTTTCAGAATACTGTATAATCCTAATGTATATCTATGAAAGAATTCACCCTGATTTTGCAGCACAGTTGAGTATGCCTCACTGATATGTCGGTTCATATCCCATTTCACATAGGATATCGGAGCCTCATCCAGTATTCTGGATACATTCTCGACGATATAGTCCTGCACTTCTGGTTTACATAAATCGAGTACTCTCTGATGACGGCCATAGGTCGGCTCTCTGCCTGGCAGGATGATCGCATATTCCGGATGGGTGCGGTAAAGATCACTGTCTTCATTGACCATTTCCGGCTCGAACCAAAGACCAAATTTCAGTCCGGCTGCCTGTATTTTCTCTGCCAGTCCGCTCATGCCTCCCGGCAGTTTTTTTCGGTTGACCGTATAGTCTCCCAGTCCGGCATGATCGTTATCACGTGCTCCGAACCATCCGTCATCCAGTACAAAAAGTTCTACACCCAGCTTTTTGGCCTGTTTTGCCGATGACAGCAGTTTTCCCTGCCTGAAATTCCAGAAGTCTGCCTCCCAGTTATTGATCAGCACCGGTCTGGCCTTTCCCTTCCAGTCTCCTCTGACAATATGGGCATTCACAAAATCATGGAAATGATGACTCATCCCGTTAAATCCTGCATCACTGAATGTCATGACAGCTTCCGGTGTTTCAAACTGTTCATCCTGCTTCAGCTCCCATTCAAAGCAATGGTCATTGATGCCTAATGACACACGTGCGATATCAGAGTGATTCAGTTCTACACACCCATAGTGATTGCCGCTGTAGACCAGATTAAAGCCGTATACCCATCCGAAGTCCTCTGTGGCAGTCTGTTCTGACAGCAAAAACCCAGGATTATGCTGGTTAGAGCTGCCGCCTGTTGTAGAAGAATTAAGGGTAATGCCATACTGCAGTGGGCGATCGTGCCGGTGTGTCTCCTTGATCCAGCTGCCGTCAAAGGTTGTCATCCGATAGCCGCGGTTTGGCAGGTCGGTCATCATGCTGAGTGCGCGTCTCAGGACTGCCGGTTTCTCATTTCTGTTGATGATGACCGCTCTTCTTGTGATTACATCTGTTTTTTCATAGACTGTATAGATCAGATGCAGCTCCAGACTGTTTGGCTGATCCTCCATCAGGATGTCAAGATGCATGCAGTCTTCATGATTGCCATAGGCAGCCGGCAGACTCTCCATCGGGGCATTTCCGTTTTTCGTCGTTGCCCTTTGATATAGAAAATCATGTACAAAGCTTCCGTCCGGCATCTTGATTTCAAAAGGACTCCTGCGATAGTCACCACGTCCCATACCGGACCACTCCAGGCACATCGTATCCAGACTGTAGTTGTCATCCTCTTTGCTGTAATTCACTGTGGAGCCCCATGGCACGACCTGCTTGAAAGCAAGAGCCTCCATAGGCTGTGCTGCCACCCGAGGGCCATAATAGACATGCTCCAGATGTCCGTAAGGTGTCACCCTGAACCAGTAGCTTGTATGTGCCGTTGTCAGATAAAACTGTTGATTCTTAGATTCGATCATATTGCATCCTCTTTCTCCGGTCTGCTGCTGAGTTCTTCATAAAGCCTGTAGAGCTTCTGTACACCATTTTCCAGTATGTAATAGTGACGGATATACGGAATCAGCAATATCAAGAACAAAACCGTCAGACAGTATAGTGCCAGCTGCTGGATCAAAAGACCTGCAATCAGAGAGCCGACTGTCAGCAGTGCAAATGTGACTGTCACGATCAGATGAATCAGCCGTTCATGCTGGAAAAATCCGATCTGTACCAGCATGCCCTTTCTTGCCTTCTTATGCTCTGCAGCCTGTATCTTTCGCTCCTTAGCATCCTCTGCCTCCGGCTCTGTCAGCAGAGCCTCAATATAAGCTATGTAATCCTTTAATTTCTTTTCCATTTTAAATTGGCCGCGTGGACTCTTCGGCGGCTTTTCCCCCTCATTACAGTATACCCTTAAATCTACAATTAATAAAGGAGGAAAATAAAATGCAGCGCCGGATAATCATTCCAGCGCTGCATTTTATTTCTCTCAATATTCTTCTATTAACATTGTGTCATATATTGGATTTCGTGACCATACCAGACAATCATCAACCCTTGATCTTCTCATAGAAATTTACAAATGTAGCTGTCATATAGGGAGCTACATAAATATATGCAAGCCCGCATGTAATCGTGCCCAGCAAAACCCAAAGAATAAATGACAGACCCAGTACAAAATAGTCCATTTTGTGTCCGTCCATGATTCTCATGCTCTCCTTCAGAGCTTCTGATGCTGTCATCTCAGGGTGATCTGCAAGAATGTAAAATGCCTGTGAATAAGAGATTGCCTTAATGATGCCGGGAACCACCAGCAGCAGTGACCACAGGATTGTGAAAATCGTAACCAGCACATACAATAACAGAGACTGGCCAAAGTTATTGAAACCGCTGAACATATCTTCCATAGCAGGCTTTTTGCCCTCTCTGACCATACTCAGATAGATATTTGCCAGACCAAGCATCAGAGGGCCTGTCAAAAGGATCGGTCCTACTACCAGAAAGCTGGATGCACTCATAATCAAAGATACAATCAGTGTGATGACAAACAGCATTCCAATATTACCTTTGATCTGCTGTTTTGCGGCATCTTTTAATTCTACACGTGTAAACATATTTTTTTCCTCCTCATAAATGAATGATAAATTGTACAGCTGATATCTATTGCTCGCTCAACTGCTAAAACCATAATATCATATATTCCGACGAATTCCAACACTTTTCTAAATCGTTTTCGTGCATAAATTTCTGCCTTTATCCTCTGTCACTTAAATTATGCTTCTGACATTCTGTTTCTGCTCTTTGCCTTTTGTTTTATAGTTTTATGCTCTGTCCTTCTTTTCTTAAGATTCTCTGAACAGAGTATTTGCCCTGTATTGCTGCGCCAGGCAGTCCTCCGGGGGCAGACAGCCACTGTCCGGTGATCCATGCATTGTCAACGCCCTTGATCTCCGGTGATACATATGCATTCTTTCTGCTTCGTTTTGTAATAATATATGCCTGGTTGTACCCTTTAAATGCATTACAGTATCTTTTATAGGTCATTGGCGTCCATACATCCAATAAAATCAGCTTTCCCTGGTATTCCGGAAACCGTTCCTCCAGTTTCTTTTGTATGAGCAGTGCAAGCTCTTCCTTTCTGGCTTTGTACGCATCCTTATCCTGATACAAGGCATTCCAGTAATCATAGGAATCCTCGGTCAGTCCCAGCATGACCTGTATGATCTGTTTTCCCTTTGGTGCAAAGTCAGGCTCATAGCCAAAAGACTTGACGGTCATACGTTCCATAATGCTGTTCTTTAACCCATCATTTACGGCATTCACAATGTCGCTTGTATCCATCATGATATCGCCCTTCAGGATATCCTCTTCACAGTCCACGCCAAACGCACACTGAAACATGCCATAAACCGGATAATCCTTTCTGTTGGCATAGACCTCTTTTAACATCGGATTGATATACTCTTCTGACAAAATCTTATGGAAGGTGTAATCCGGATCACAGGCAAATAGGAAGTAATCTCCCTTTACCGTCTGTCCGTTTGCCAGCGTCACAGATACCATCTGCTTCCATCCTGTTGTCTGTTTCGGGCCGAAATCTGCCTTTACGACCGGAGATGCTGTATAGATTTCTCCTCCCAGACTTTCAAATCTGTCCTTCATCCGGAAAGCCATAGCTCTGGAACCGCCACGTGGAACACCTCCATCTCTGCCTGTAAAGTTGCCGTATGCCATCGGAAATGAACTGCCTGCAGAATCCTTCGGACAAAAATCAGAAATCATACAGCGAATCAGCGGATGTTTGAATCTGGCTGCCAGGTCGGCAGTGTCCATGCCTGCATATGCCTGAAAAAGCTTTAGTGCATTTTTCATCTTCAGACCCATCTTGATGCCATCCAGTGCACCCATCATCTCAGTTGGTTTATCTGACGGTATTTCTATATGTTCAGACAGCTTTGCATAGTGCATAAGCCTCTTGATCTCGGTCTCATCTTCTGGTGACAGGGTGATTAGTTCCCGCTCAGTCCGCTCTATATCTGCCCACAGGGTGACACTCTCACCGTTCAGTTCAGATGTGTACATATGGTCTCCTCGCAGAATCTCTGTGTCTTCTCCGAGAGCACCTGTTTCCTTCCATATATTATGTAAACCAGTTCCTGCTACGGTGCCCATCATCCAGTGAATACAGTTATCGATATAATATCCATTGCGATCCCAGCCAGTACACTCTCCGCCAACAATCTTATGTTTTTCATAAATCTGTGCTTCATAGCCTGCTTTTCTCGCATATACTCCCGCTGTCAATCCGGCAATGCCTCCACCGATTATGATGACTTTTTTCTGTTTCATCTATTCTTCCTCCTGTGTCCCTGCTTCTATGTTTCCTGCTTCTATGTTCCCGCTCCTACACTCCTGCTTCTACACTCCTGCTTCTACGTCCCTGCTTCTACGTCCCCTGCTTCTACACTCCTGCTTCTACGTCCCCTGCTTCTACACTCCTGCTTCTACACTCCTGCTTCTACGTCCCCTGCTTCTACGTTCCTGCTTCTACGTTCCTGCTTCTACGTCTCTGCTTCTAATTTTTTCCTCTACCAAAAATATCTCCGAAGATTTCTTCAAACCTGTCCTGCGGCGGTATCGCCATCCCCTGCTCTTTATCTCCCAGCAGCAGAATCGTATCACCCGGATGGATATTGAACACATCTCTTGCCTCCTTCGGAATGACAATCTGTCCCTTCTCTCCTACTTTTGCTGTCCACGCATAACGACCCTGTAATTCATCAGTTGCCTTCATGATCCTTCCTCCATTTCTATGCTTCTATGTTTCTATGCTTCTTAACTTTTTGCTTCTTTACTTCTTTGCTTCTTGCTTCTTTGCTTCTTACTTCTGATTCTTTTATTTTTTGTTTTCGGTATGATATGTATGATTTGTATAACCAACATACTAACACAATTCCTTCATTTCGTCAACTATACCGCATTTTGCACAGCACCGCATTTTGGACAGGAACTCCTTAAAAACCTATCAAAAATCCATTTTCTCAATATAAAAATAAATAACACTTTAAAGCAGCTAAGGAAATTCTGTGATTTGGACAATTGACACCTGATATAAGGGAATGGAATTCCAAAATATTTGCAT
>CAYRJT010000023.1:1880-4648 GCA_964424675.1 uncultured Lachnospiraceae bacterium | reverse complement strand
TGATTTGGACAATTGACACCTGATATAAGGGAATGGAATTCCAAAATATTTGCATTTTAAAATATCTTTGGAAATTTAGGTTGTTGTAATATACTATAGTTGTCCAAAATGAAGAAATCATGTATTTATGAACACTTCTTTTGGAATCTATGGTGGCATTGTTCTACTACACTTGTCCAAAATAGTGTCATTTCCGCTACCAATGACTTCTTTTTTGCATTGAAATAGTATATAATGGTAGCTGCTTGATATTTTCAGGCAGCTACATCAAATTGCTTTGCATAGACAGCATTCATTTTTTACATGTATAAATAGAATGCGATCAGATATATACGAGAGAGGTATCTATGAAAGACTTGACAACCGGTGCTCCCGGAAAAGTAATTCTTCGTTTTGCACTTCCCATATTTCTGGGACAGATATTTCAGTTGTGCTATTCACTGACTGATACATGGATCATAGGAAAGGTACTGGGCGATCAGGCGCTTGCTGCGGTCGGCTCCGTCACGCCGCTTTCTGATATGATCATCGGTTTCCTGATTGGACTCACAAATGGATTTGGCGTCATCACTGCCTATTGGTTCGGTGCAAAAGAAAATGAACAGGTCAATCGCTCCTTTGGTGGTTCTCTGCTTTTCGGAACACTGACTGCACTCGTGTTTACGATATGCTCTGTTCTGTTTCTTCCGCAGTTTCTACAGCTCGTTCATGTACCGGCTGAGCATATGGCGGCTGCTACAGCCTATATCAAGGTGATCCTGCTTGGTATGTTTACTGCTATGCTTTATAATGTATTTTCCGCAACACTGCGGGCCATCGGAGACACCATTGCTCCCCTGATCTTTTTGGTTGTTTCTGCACTGTTAAATATCGTCATGGATTTCTTATTTGTTGCATGTCTTCATATGGGTATCTCAGGAGCCTCTATCGCCACCGTCATTGCACAATTGATCTCCGCACTGTTATGTGCCGCCTATATCATCAAAAAGTATCCGGCTCTGCGACTGTCCGGAGACAGCTTCCGCCTGAATACAAAGATGAGCCGGGAGCTCTGGATGAGCGGGCTCTCCATGGGGCTCATGAATTCTCTCGTGATGATGGGAACGCTGATCCTGCAGGGTGCCATCAACCTGTTCAATTCCAACATCATCGTTGCACACTATGCTGCCCGTAAGATTACACATTTCTTCATGATTCCGTTTGCGGTTCTCAGTATGACCAGCGCTTCCTATTGCGGACAAAATTACGGTGCAAAGCTCTATGACCGTATTCGCGAAGGCATCAAAAAATGTATTCTCTTCGCCTGGATCTGGACAATTGGTGTCATTCTCCTGACCTATTTATGTGCCCCCGTCATGATCCGCCTGATTACATCCACAACAAAAGCAGAGATCATCGACACTGCAGTTCTATACCTGCGCGTCAACACCCTGCTTTACTTTGTCCCTGCTGTCATCACGATCAGCCGTAACGCGCTGCAGGGCATCGGAGATCACATCACTCCAATCATATCCAGTGCCATCGAGCTTCTGGGGAAGCTCTTCACTGTTCTTTTTCTCGCTCCGGCACTCCAATATTTTGGCATCATCATCTCTGAGCCAATCGTTTGGGTGCTGATGGTCATTCCTCTGATTATCAAGCTGAAGAAAAGTGATGTTTATACCGCGAAAAGCCAATAGACTTTACCGCCATTCAGTGATATACTTGACTCACGTGAAATGGGGGTGTAGCTCAGTTGGGAGAGCGACGCGTTCGCAACGCGTAGGTCACGAGTTCGAGTCTCGCCATCTCCATTTACTTTTCACTTCTTCACTCTTAATTGCTTACTTCTTCACTTCTTACTTCTTCACTTCTTACTTCTTCACTTCTTACTTCTTACTTCTCACTTCTTCACTTCTTATTTTTTAACTTCTTCACTCTTTACATCTTGATTCTTTGCCTCTTTATGCCGTTCGATTCTGTCTTTTACGAACCCCGCTGCAAGATCATACAGCTTCCGATAAATCAAAGAAGCCACTACTGCGCCGATAAAAGATGCCAGCACCACTGGAATAAAATAAGGCAGGAATGCTGTTCCTTCCGGAATTCTCTGCTTTGCAAAGTAATAAACATAAGCATCTGAGATACCCGCAAATAGGTAGATTTCAAAGGATACTTTGGATATCTGCATCAAAAATTTCTTTATCAGTCCATTCTTAATATCCACATCATACAGACACAGGAACATGATCACGGCACAGACAACGACCGAAATTGCATTATAGCCATTGTCTACGGAGCCCAGAAATGTCCACTTAAAATTAGATCCGTTCGAATCCACAAAAGAACCAATTGACTCTGCCAGTACAATCAGCAACAGAATCAGGATTCCCAGCCATTTCTTGATCTTCGGCTGATATTCCCTGATATATGCTCCCACAAAGTAATATACAAACGGATACAGCATCTGCCAGTAGGATGGTGCCACATATTTTACGATTGGATACAGCGTTGATATAAACACCAATGACAGGATCAGCACCTGTTTCTGCTTCTTTCCCTCCAGTGCATGCCACATGGTATTTAAAAACGGAATCAACAGCATCAGGGATACATACATTCCCACATACCATGCCATCTGATAGTTCAGCAGACTGCGCACCGTATCCTCCGCAGTATATACCGAACCATAGATATGATTGGCCGCCATTACCTTCATGACAGAAATTACAAGATATGCAACCAGAATCGGAACCAAGCTTCTGTAATGCTCTTTCCCAAATGTTTTG
>CAYRJT010000023.1:0-1827 GCA_964424675.1 uncultured Lachnospiraceae bacterium | reverse complement strand
AAGTATCCGGTCAGAATCATATACAATGGCACGCACGTTAAAAACAGCCATCTTCCATAAGTCATGATAAAGGCTTCTGTTCCAGCCAGCTTCACATTGTAATAACCACAGTTCAGATAAAAATGAACACTGATCACAAAAAAAGCTGCCACTACCCTGACCAGATCCAGTCCTGCTATTCGTTCCTTTGTTGCCTGATTCCCCTCACTCATACACATTCCTCATCTTCTGCCGCTCCAAACGGCTATTTTCGGACAACTGTCTATCCTCTCAGTATAAACATATCTCCTAGCAACGTCAATTTATTTAACCCGGTGTATCCTCCAGCAGAATATACCCTCCTATAGATACTTCTTGAGCGTTTGATATAAATTTTCCGGCAAAATCGGCTTTGTGACATAATCATTCATCCCAATGCTCTGAGAAAGCTGTATTTCCTCAGAAAAAGCATCGGCTGACATTGCAATGACCGGAAGCTTCTGTGCATCTGCTCTTCCCGACCTTCTGATATTCTCTGTGAGCTCTCTGCCATTCATCACAGGCATTCTGATGTCTGTGATGACGGCCTGATAATAGCCTTCCTCTGAATTCCTGTATAGATTCCATGCAATCTCGCCGTTCTCAGCAGTATCTACCTTCAAATTGACATTTTCTAAAAAAGTTCTGGCTATCTCCATATTGATGTCATTATCTTCTGCAAGCAGTATCCGCTTACCTGCAAAGTCCGCCTCACCATCCGGAGAATCCGTATCACACTTCGCTATACCTGTACTCAGCCTCTCGGCCTTTCTAAACGGAATCTCCACTGTAAAGGTCGTCCCGACCCCTATGCTGCTCTCCACAGTAATCACGCCATTCATCAGGCTCAGCAGATCATGTGCTATAGACAGCCCCAGTCCCGTTCCATTCTGGCTCTCTATACCGGCACGTTCAAACGGTGTAAAAATCACATCCTGTTTGTCCCGCTCGATTCCGATTCCTGTATCCTGTATCCTGAACCGGAATGTAATGTGATGCTCACTTTCATCAGACTGCTCAGCAGAAATACACACTCGACCGCCCTCCGGTGTATACTTCACTGCATTTGACAGCAGATTCATGAAGATCTGCTGCAAATGAAGACGATCCGCATATATGACCAGAGATTCATCCTGTCCGGTTTCGTCCACATATGTGATTTGTTTCTTCTCTGCCTCCGGTCTGATCAACAATGCAAGATTTCTGAAGATATCATTAAATACCAGATTCTCCTCCATCAGCTCCATTTTTCCACTTTCAATTCTGGACATATCCAATATATCATTAATCAAAGAAAGCAGATACTGTGATGATTGATCTATTTTATTGATACAATCTGCTACTCTTTCTTTGTCATCCAGATTACTCTTTACGATTGTGGTCATTCCCATGATTGCATTCATAGGAGTTCTGATATCATGGGACATTCGTGCCAGAAAATCGCTCTTTGCGTGGCTGGCTTTTTTTGCCATCTTTAGCGCATCTAACAGGATCTGATGATTCTTTCGCTGCTCCTGATACAGCTCATCGACATTTTTGATATAAAACATTGCAATTCTATCATATTCACTGCCCCAGTGCACCTTACGGGCAAATAAGGTAAACCAGCCGTATTCTCCATTTTCCTTACGCATCTGCACGTCTACATTCAGTTCATTCCTGCCGGATGCAAATATCTGATCCAGATGTTTCTCTGAAAAGTAATCCTTGATGCCTCCGATATCAATATTGCTGATCACGTCTCTCTGCAAAGCATCAATTGCTTCACTCAGAGACCTGTACCCGGTATCTCGTTTCTCAAAACCTTCC
>CAYRJT010000022.1:0-14857 GCA_964424675.1 uncultured Lachnospiraceae bacterium | reverse complement strand
TCCAGGTAATTTCTGATGCCGCTCTCAGTCCGCGTCACTGGCGGAATCATGCCCACCCGCTCATAATACCTGAGTGTATCCGCAGTAATTCCGTATTTCTCACTGACTTCCTTAATTGTCATGCTTCGCGCCTGCCTTTCTATGCGATGCCTCTGTCATTTGCTTCAGATCAATCAAATCATTACAAATATCATATACCTTGAAGTTCACTCAAAGTCAAGAGGTATTTTATATTTACACATTTTAACATATTATATCGTATATTGATTAAAGTTTATTTACCATATGCATGGACTTCATGGTGACTGACTGGAAAGCACGGTCACTGAGAATATTCTTCAAAAACACAAAGGACTTTGCATTTTTGCCGACAAGATATCTTGTTTTAGGACGTTTCGCAACAATCGCTTTGCAGATGATTCCGGCGATTATCTTGGGATCTGTCAATCCGGCCTTCTGATTGCCATATCGTGCCTCATAATACTGTGCAGCTTTGTCTGCATTCACACTGTAATCCCCATCACCCGATACCTTTCTGATATTCTTTCCGGCTATAATCCCCCAGTTTGTCTGAATCAGTCCCGGCTCAATCACGATGACATCAATGCCAAACGGATTCACTTCCATTCGCAGAGCATCGCTGATCGCCTCTACAGCATATTTAGTGGAATGATACCATCCGCAGTACGGTGTCGTGAAACGGCCTCCCATGGAAGCAACATTGACGATTCTGCCGCTTCTTTGCTTTCTCATATAAGGAAGCACCAGCTGTGTCATCCTGCCGAGACCGAATACGTTCACATCATACTGACGCTTCACCTCTTCCAAAGGTACTTCTTCAATGCTGCCGCATGAACCATACCCTGCATTGTTAACCAAAATATCAATGTGCTTCTCCTTTTCAATAATCTGGCTGACACATGCTGTCATGGACTCCTCGGAAGTGACGTCCAGTGCCACTGCATATCCGCCACGTTCCACGATCTCCTTCATCTGTTCTACTCTTCTGGCTCCGCCATACACTACATATCCCATACTCAGCAGATTCAGTGCCGTTTCAAATCCCATCCCGGATGATGCTCCCGTAATCAATGCTACCTTTTTATTCATCATTTACCACTCCTTAATCGTTTTATTTAATCGACACTGTGTCGATAATTTGAATATAACACTTTGTCGACACAATGTCAATTAAATATTTCAATTTCTATCTTTGTATGCTACAATCAGGGGAGAGTTCTCATCGCAGATGAGATACCCCTGAGAATACAATCAGGGGAGAGTTCGTTAGATTGCGGAGGAATATTATGGAGTTCATGAGAGCAAGGACGAAAGAACAGATAGAGCACCGTCAGGCAGATATCATTACGGCCTGCGATACTTTGTTTGAGCAGGGCGGGTATGATAATGTCAACATCAAAGCCATCTCTGAGATGACGACGATTACACGTTCCTCCATCTATACTTACTATAAAACAAAGGATGAGATCATCCTCGATCTGCTGCTCAATGAGCTACTGAAATGGCAGGAAGAAATGCTTTTGTGGATGCAAAAAACAGCCCCGCTTGATCAGGCTGCTTTCTGTAAGGAATTCACTGCTATTTTGTTAAAAAACGATAAAATGCTCCAGCATTATTGTCTGCTGTATACCTTTTTAGAAAAAAACTGCCGCATTGAGAATCTGGTATCCTTCAAGCAGGGAGCCATTCCTGTTATGGGCACAATGGTTCAGCTCATACAAGTCAACTTCCCGCAATATACGCCTGAGCATGCAGCGCTCATTGCAGAAGAAATTGTTTCTTATATATTAGGGCTCTACCCCGCGACCCATCTGACCGCAAAACAGCTGGAAGCCATCATACTCAGCAGCACAGGCTATCAGGCACCTGATTTTGCTACACTATGTGAAAGCGGAATTACAGCATTCTTAATGTAGCTCTTCTGCCTTGACCCTCCATAACCTCAGAATTCAATGTCCCCAGGCAGTGCGGACATACGGCTCTGCACTGAAAGCACTTGATTCTCCATTCTCCTCCCTCCGGCGTTTCCCCAAAGGCATGCTCCCAACAGGTCATTTGCTCCATCGCAGGATTCTCAACTGATAATGCATGTGACGGACAGACATCGATGCACAGATGACACTGGTCATGACAGAAGGTATTCTCAAGTATCGGATCAGCAGCGAGTTCCGCCTCAGTCAACACCGCACACAGCCATACCATATTGCCATACTCAGGTGTAATCAGCAGAGAATTCTTCCCGATAACTCCAAGCCCTGCCGCTGCTGCCGCATGCTTTGCTGAAATGATGTTTCGCATGCGTCCGTCTCTCGGATCTGCCTCCGTCGGACCAATTGTTCCCGTTGGAATGGCTATGATATTCTCCTTCTCCAACTCCGTACAAAAGGCTACTGATATCTTATCCAGCTGGTCTGAAAGCATATTTCTCACAATGGTATAGGGAATCGTTGATGGACTTGCTAACGTTCCCACTAAAAATCGCTTGGCAAACACCACAACGGACTTACATCCCGGCAATACATCACAGGGATGAAATCCCTTTGGTGCATCTCCAAACCGGTCTACACTTGCAATCCCACATAAGTCTGCACCCATATCATATATCATCTGTTTTACTGTCTTCGCATCCATGATTCTTCCTGTCCTCCGTAGAATGTCTTTCTTTTATTTATGTCGCACTGCAAATATTACATCTACAGTTGGATGTTTACCTACGCTTTTCTCTGTGTGATACTCATATTCCATATTTAGACTTTCATACTCGCTCTGGGGAAGCCACTTCTTATAGAAATACTGCTTTGCTTCTCCAATCGCCAGTCCCCACAAGAATCCCAGCTTTGGTCTTATGGTAATACAAGCATACTCTCCGGCCGGAAGGGAAACCTGCTCCAATCCATCCTTTACCATTGTACTTCCAACCAATAATTTAAAATTACGGCTTAATTCATCATAATCCCTTGACAGGATAAAATAGGGCAATACCTGACCCTCTGGTATCCCAACAGTCGCATGATATTTTACAGATGCGTCCTGAATATCCTTTGATACAGTTCGATCATTCGCATCCTTCCATACTCCATATATCATACATGCTTCTTTCTGAATCATATCTATCCGCATAGTATCCCTCCACATCATATTACATCACAAAGCATGAAATAATCCATGCAAGTAACTTCGCAAAAATCAATCTGATGCATGATATCTGCACCGGTTTATAATATCTGCATTTCTTCTCGAGCCACCCTCGCTCCTTCCAATACCGATAATCCACTCCATGTTCTTTGTCATTTCGTCTGCTTCTGAACTTTTTCTGAATGTTGAATCCAATCAGTGAAAAAAGAGTAACCGTATCTTGGTATTTATGTCCAGTCAAATTATGAAATTTCTTAACTAAGAGCTTTTCGTATTTTTCATAAATCTGTTCGGTCTGCATCACCTCACCGCTCAGAATATAATTATCTGTTCCAATGATCTGTGCGCCCCAAGCTACCAAAGCGTTCTTCAAAGTGTGAAGAGCATGCCCTGATGCTCCTGACGCAGAAGTTGTATAGATATATACGGGCTTTCCACACAAAAACGGTCTGTGTGTATTGAATGCCATACGATCAATCCAGTTCTTCATGAGTCCGGTCACGTCCTCTACATAGACCGGACTGCCCACAATGATCAAATCTGTACATTCCATCTTATCCTTAAGCTGCAGCAGACTATCCTTTATTGGGCATTTATTCTCAGACATCTGAAAACAGATACGACATCCGCGGCAAGACTGAATATCCAGTCTTGAAAGCTGAACAATCTCACTGCTTTCAATCCCCTCAGCTCCCATAATGCTCTCCATCACCTTGGCCAGCTGATATGTATTTCCCGAATTTCTTGGACTTCCTGTAATGAATAATACTCTCATTATGCTTTACTCTTCCTCATAATCCAGCCACTGGAACATACCTGCGCCTAAAATGTCAGTGGGACGCTCTATAAAGTCAAATTTCTTATAGAATGCTTCTTTTCCCTTAGCCGCGCACAGCACTACCATCATGCGCCATCCGGGTTTCAATTGCTTACGCAGCGTATCTATCAGACGTGTAATCATCTCTCTTCCGATTCCGTTCAGCTGATAGGTGTCTAACACCATCACATCCGCTATGTATACTACATATCCGCCGTCCCATATGACACGCGCACTGCCGACCGTTTTGTCTCCATCCTTACATGTGATGATAAATGCAGAGTTCTGAAGACCTGCTGCCGCCTGCTCCTCATCCAATGCTCCCCATTTTACATTCTCCCGCAGCATGTTATAGTCTGCAACACTGATTTCATTTGTGTATGTCAGTTTCATTTTGTCCATCTGTCCTTTCCCGTCTCCCTTTTATAAAAAAATAAATCTCACCAGATGCTAAACACCTGTGAAAATCTCTCTTTAAAACAATCGGCTCTGCACCATCCTTGAGCAGATAGCGGAATGGCTGGACTGTAAAGTGTTCTGCCTGCGGAATCAGAGGTGTCTCCATACCATTGGTCACTATACACATGATAAAATGAGAGCCGCTTGCCAGATACAATTCCAGCCTGACATAACGCTCCTTCTGACACTTTCCTGCCGCCTCCAGTGCATTATCCAAATACTTGACATGATAATATCAAGATAAAGATTGCACCGGTCAGATTTGTTATTACACTAAAGATACATTTAGTTCTATTCATATGCTGTTTGCGATATTGTCTGATACAGATTCCTACAAACCCTATTGATAGCGGAAACGCAGCCAAATATAAATAACAACAAAAAACAGAAAAAAGTATATAAACTACAGATGAAGAAATCGTCTGTTCAGATGAAAAAGCCGCCGGATTGGCAAAGTAAATATGTAGAAAATAAGCTCCAAAAACAGAGTTCATAACACCAATAACAGGGGCAGCCAGTACAAAGCACATTTTTGTGTGAAAGTTCCCTTTTTGACCTTGTGATTATAAATCACACTGAATAATCCAAAAAATAATAAACTAAACAAAATACAGTAACTAATAATAAACATCATTTCATTCTCTCCTTTACAATTTTATAAATATAGAATATCATTTAAAACACGACAATAGAGTGTCGTGTTTTAATCAAAAGGAAAGATAATATTTCTTATTAATCACCAAATATTTATGTACTAATCATTTTTCCACAAACCGCCGAACATTTCTTCATGCGCCCATTCACGGACACTACACCGGTGATCTTGCGGTTCGAAGGAGATACGGGTGGGATGAACATGGCTTCGAGCATGTTGGAATTCTGTATATTGCCCAGATTTGTCACACTGTAACCGTCCCTCTTTTCATAGCCGAACATGGCAGAGCCAACGAATTTTCCTGCTTTGCTTTCATAGTTTCCGAGAGTGGCAATCGGTACTGCATCAATCAGCTCTGGAATCATACGCAGATAACATGCCAGTATCAGCATCAGCTTCTGCGGCTTCGCACGATACGCTTTGATCTGTGCCGCCACATCCTTCGCCTTGGCCATGACATCATCTGTCTTTGCTTTGCTGACAATGCCCATCGCTGTTGCATAATTGCCCAGTGCACCCTTCTGATAGCATGCAAGCTCTGACCGGATATCTGCGGCTATGACAACCTTATTGCACATTTCTTCGCTCATCATCTGTGCTACCAGATAATCATTCAGTGTCACCGAAGCCTTATGACAGGCATCCAGCATTTTCTGAACCTTCTCAGCTTCTACTGTCTCTTCTGTAAATTCAGTCGGATTCTCACGAATAAACTGCTGCTCAAAATCCAGATACTCTGCATAACTCACCGCATGATTTTCTTTGTTCCAGTTCTTATTTGCACTGTTTATAATCATCTTGCTGACAAATGGCAGATCACTGCCCTGTGGGAACTCCTTGATTGAAGTAATCAGCTGCTCGCAGGCATACTGCGGTTTCTTCCCCTCCACATAACAATCTGCGAATTCACATGCCATTCCCAAAATACCTCTGCCGTCACCCAGTAAATGATGTGCCACGAAGATGACATCAAAAGCCTCTGCCGCCGGATACACAATCACGCGAAGCAAACCCTCATGAAATGTATCCCATCCGTCTGCATTCAGTGCCTGATAATCCGACATCCATGCCTGCGCATTTTCCTTATGAATGATAACCGGCGCAATATCCTCCCGGACATCATAATAATATTTGACGCTCCCATCTTCTCTTGCAATCACACTTTTTAAAAATGGATGAGCCTCCCTAAGTGCCTGCATTGCCTCCTGAAACCGCTTCTCATCATAATCTGCTTTGAGTTTAACCTGAATTCCAAACTGCATATTCGGACACATCAGATGCGCCCGCTCTGTTAATAAATATTGTCTTGTCTGCATTGTATATCTCCCTTCGTATCTATAACCATAAATGAACTTCTTATATAGCGCCCGGCTGTAAAACAGGATCAAGTCCAAATTTGTTTGTTAATTACCTTCAAGTAGTCTTGTACATGAAAAAGCTTTCATGAAATTGTTGCGTTTTGGGACATGAAAAAGCTTTCATGTAATTGTTGCGTTTTTGGACATGAAGCAACTCAAATAACAATTAAAAATCCAAAACAGCTCTCAATAAAGTTTCATAACAAACAAATTGGATGTTATACATGGTGAAATGAAGCATTCAATCCAAGAAAAGAGGCAAAACGATCTTATTTTGGATTCTGATATTCATCAGAGCCTTTATGACATCCAATTGAAGCATCATAATTGAATTATGTAAACCATTTTGGATTTTCATCTATCTTTCTGGTTTCCCCTTGTCCAAACCAGCCTCTCTGCGTCCAAAAAAGCTTGCTTAGTCTGACTCTCTACTCCCTGAAGACCTGCTGCTTAGTCTGCTTCTCTGCCCCAAAAAACCATGCTTGCTTAGTCTGCTTCTCCGCCCCTAAAAAGCCATGCTTGCTTACTCTGCCTCTCTACGCCGACATGGTAAGCTTGCCTGTCTCACTTTTATGAAAGCTTGCTGCCTCCAGCTATGACAGCAGGCTCCAGTCTGCGCAGTCCCACACCTTGTCTACCAATCCATGGTAAAATTCAGGCTCATGGCAGATGAGCAGAATGCTTCCTTTATACTCAATCAATGCCCGTTTCAATTCTTCCTTCGCATCGACATCCAGATGGTTTGTCGGCTCATCCAGCAGCAGGATGTTCGTCTGGCGGTTTATTAGTTTACATAATCTAACCTTTGCCTGCTCTCCACCACTTAAGACACGCACCTGACTTTCGATGTGCTGTGTCGTCAGACCGCACTTTGCAAGCGCAGAACGTACCTCATACTGAGAATAAGACGGAAACTCACTCCAGATTTCCTCTATACATGTCCGTTTGTTCTCTTCCTTGATTTCCTGCTCGAAATATCCGATTTCCAGATAGTCACCCAGCGTCACCTTTCCACCAAGTGCCTTTGTCAGCCCAAGGATGGAACGTAACAGCGTTGTCTTGCCGATTCCGTTGGCTCCGACCATGGCGATCTTCTCTCCGCGCTCCATGGCAAGAGTCAGTGGCTTGGATAACGGTTTCTCATAGCCAATCACGAGATCCTTTGTCTCGAAGATATAGCGTCCCGGTGTTCTTGCCGTCTGAAAATGAAATTCCGGTTTTGGCTTCTCCCTCGCAAGCTCGATCACATCCATCTTATCCAGCTTCTTCTGTCTGGACATCGCCATGTTTCTCGTAGCCACGCGTGCTTTATTTCTTGCTACGAAGTCCTCCAAGTCTGCAATCTCCTGCTGCTGTTTCTTGTAGGCAGCCTCCAGCTGGGACTTCTTTACCTCATGTACTTCCAAAAACTTGTCATAATCACCGACATAGCGCTCCAGCTTCTGATTTTCCATGTGATAAATCAGATTGATCACACTGTTCAGAAACGGAATATCATGTGAAATCAGGATAAATGCATTTTCATAATCCTGCAGATACCGTTTCAGCCATTCGATATGTTCCTCGTCCAGATAGTTTGTTGGCTCATCTAGCAGCAGAATATCCGGCTTTTCCAGCAGCAGCTTTGCCAGTAATACCTTTGTTCTCTGCCCACCTGAAAGCTCCGATACGTCCGAGTCCAGACCAATTGCACTCAGTCCCAGTGCTTTGCCGACTTCTTCGACCTTCGCATCTATCATATAGAAGTCATGATTTGTTAAGAGATCCTGCAGACTTCCTGCTTCATCAAGCAGTCCCCCGATCTGATCCTCCGGTACATCTGCCATGGAGCTATAGATATCATTGATCTGCTGCTCCCATTCATAAAGAAAGGCAAATGCACTTTTCAGGACATCACGAATCGTCATGCCCTTTTCCAGCACACTATGCTGATCCAGATAGCCTGCTCTCACACGTTTCGCCCACTCAACCTTGCCCTCGTCCGGCTGCAGCTTGCCGGTGATGATGTCCATGAAAGTAGACTTACCCTCACCATTTGCTCCAATGAGTCCGATGTGCTCTCCTGCCAGCAGTCTGAAAGACACATCCTTAAAAATTGCCCTGTCGCCAAATCCATGACTCAAATGCTCCACATTTAAAATACTCATATCAATCTCTAACTCCTTATTGTTTTACACAAGTCTCGCACATTTCATCTTTCATAAAAAAAGATATGCCACCTGTGTAGTATATCTTTTTTTGAATCCGTTTTATGTCAACCTTATAGCACTTTGTTTAAAAAATTAATCGTCCTCTGTTCCTTCGGGTGAGAGAAGATTTCTTCTGGCGTTCCTTCTTCCACGATGTAACCATCATCCATAAAGATCACGCGGTTGCACACCTCTCTGGCAAATCCCATCTCATGGGTTACGACGATCATCGTCATACCGTCTCTGGCAAGCTGCTTCATAACCTCCAGTACCTCGCCGACCATCTCCGGATCAAGTGCGGAAGTCGGCTCATCAAAGAGCATGATATCCGGATTCATTGCAAGACTTCTGGCAATTGCCACCCTCTGCTTCTGTCCGCCGGACAGCTGCGACGGATAAGCCGCTGCCTTTTCTTCCAACCCGACCTTTTTCAAAAGCTCCATGCCACGCTCATTTGCCTTCTGTTTGCTCAGGATCTTTAGCTGTATCGGTGCCAGCGTGATATTCTGCAGTACCGTCAGATGCGGAAACAGATTGAAATGCTGGAACACCATTCCGACATTCTCACGCAGCTTGTTGATATTTGTCGTCTTAGCAAGTACATCCACGCCATCCAACAGAATGGTTCCTGCTGTTGCTCTTTCCAGTCTGTTCAAGCAGCGTAGGAATGTACTCTTGCCGGAACCTGACGGTCCAATCAGACTCAGCACTTCTCCGTCTGCGACCTCTACATCCATACCCTTCAGCACTTCTAAGTCTCCGAATGTCTTAATCAGACCCTTGACACTGATCTTGCTTTTCTTATCTTCCATAGGACATCCTCCTCTCCAGAGTACCTGCTATCTTAGAAAGGACGGTGACTACAACCAGATAATACACCGCTACGATCGTCCACATTCTCATGGCTTCCATATTATTGGCTATGATGATCTTACCATTCATAGTCAGCTCTCTGATACCGATGACAGAAAGAATAGAAGTATCCTTCAGGGAAATGATAAACTGGTTAATGATAGAAGGCATCATCATACGAAGAGCCTGCGGCAGGATGACCTTTATCATCGCCTGCGGATAAGTCAGACCCAGACTTCTTGCTGCTTCCATCTGTCCCTTATCCACTGCTTCGATACCGCCCCTGACGATCTCCGTCATATAAGCCCCTGCATTGATGCTGAGTGTAATCACACCTGCCGTCATCGCCGGAATACGTAACGATAATGCCTGACTGATACCAAAATAAATCAGGAAAGCCTGTACCAGTAAAGGCGTTCCTCTGATGATATCTACATAAACTCTTGTAATTCCCTTGAGCACTTTATTACTGGAAACGCTGAACAGACCAAAGATAATACCAATCACAGATGCGATGAGTAATGACAAAGCCGTTAGTTCTAACGTGAAGAGCAAAGCACTCATAAAGGAGGGAAAATACTGAATAAATAATTCAATAATCTTCATAATGTACCTCGTTTCTGAGTATAATCACTGATATTACAAAATCAGGGCAGCACTTACGATTCCAGTGCTACCCTAATATTTTACTTCATATGCCCCTGTAAATCAAGAAATACTTGATTTACTGCTCTATAAACCGGCAAATACCACCTGTTTATTTCGCAACATATGTATTTAAAATTTCATCATACTTTCCGCTTGCTTTCAGATTGGCCAGTCCTGCGTTAAACTTCTCAATCAACTCAGGATGTGCACCCTTCATAGTAGCGAATCCGTAGGAATTACCGGCTTCCATAGCGAGCGGCATCTTCAGGTCCATACCTCTGGAGATTTCATAACCCATAACCGGATAGTCCTCGAAGCATGCTACTGCATTGCCTGACAAAACTGCCTGATACATACTGGAAGAATCCTCATACTGTACAACCTCGAAGCCATACTGTTCTGCGATAGATTCTGCAAATGTACAGCCCTCTGTACCAACCTTGGCTGCCACTGTCTGACCTGCCAGATCATCATAGGATGCAATTGCAGATGAGGATAATACACCCATACCTACACCTGAATCATAATACGGCTCAGAGAAATCATACTTCTGTGCACGCTCATCTGTAATGCTCATACCTGCGATGACTGCATCACACTGTCCTGCCTCAAGAGCGGTAACAGCTGCTGAAAATCCAAGTACCTGCAGCTCATATTCGAAGCCCTGATCCTCTGCGATTGCTTTCAGCAGATCCAGATCAATGCCGACCATATTGCCGGATTCATCCTCGAATTCAAACGGTGCAAATGTTGTGTCTGTTGCGATCAGATACTTATCTGATGCCTTCTTACCGCATCCTGCCATAGCAACTGCCATCACAGCTACCATCACAAGTGCCAATACCTTGTTGAATCTCTTCATAACAAATTTCCTCCTTTTATTGATGTCAACCATTTCATGTGACATTTCGAAGCCTTCTATCAGTTCCGAACAGTTACAAAATAACATAAATCTGCTTTATCGTCAAACTGCCTGCTCTATACGTTGAAGCAGCTGCCTCCGACAAATTCCCTGATGATCGAATTATTCGGCAGATTTTCGCTGCTGACTCCCAAAAAATATTCCAGGAACTTTAACAGTCTCTTTGCCTCCTGATACTCCGGATCATCCTTTTCCACGCTGAACAATAACGGCTCTGCAAACTGTTTCAGGACTGCCAGCTCATAGATCAGAGCAGAGTTGAACATGGCATCTGCTGACTCCTGATATGGGAAGATATTCTCCTCCTCACCACGTCTGACGGACTGCCACATTGATAATGTTTTCTGGGCAGAAGCCCCTCTGGTTCTTGCATCCCTCACCATTCTGCGGATTAGTCTGCCGTCTGTTGTCGCGATACGGTTGTGTTCATCCACATTTAAAGATGTCAGAGCACTGATATAGATTTTGTATTTACTTTCCGCCGGCAGCGCATAGGAAAGCTGGTCATTCAACCCATGGATGCCCTCGATGACCAGTATATCCTCCGGCCCCAGCTTCTTGAAGTTTCCCTTGTACTCACGCTTGCCTGTCTTGAAATTAAAGCTCGGCAGCTCTACTGTCTCTCCGGCTAACAGTGCGCTCATGTCCTTGTTAAAGCCCTCTACGTCAATCGCTTCCAGACATTCAAAGTTATAATTTCCGTTCTCATCCAGAGGAGTGTTTTCTCGATTCACAAAATAATCATCAACCCCGATCGGATGCGGAATCATACCATGTGCCCGCAGCTGGATGGACAGTCTGTGTGAAAAGGTCGTCTTTCCGGAGGAGGAAGGTCCGGCGATCATGACAAATTTCTTGCCGCCCTGCTTCACAATATCCTCAGCAATATCTGCAATCTTGCTTTCCTGCAACGCCTCCTGCACCAGGATCAGATCATGGAAATTGCCCTCACAGATCTTATCATTCAATGCCCCGACTGTGTCAATGCCAAGAGCATTGCCCCACTGGGTAGCCTCCTTCATCGTCTGGTACAGCTTGTTCTGCGGCTCAAATGGCGGTACGATGCCCGGTTTTTTTCTGACCGGCATCTGAATGACAAATCCCTCATCGTACAGAAACAGTTCATAAGCATCTATGTAGCCTGTACTCGGCAGCATATATCCATAATAGTAATCTTCAAAGTCCTCCAGTCCATAGATATTGACCCTAGATGCACGACGATAGCGGAACAAACGCTCCTTATCCTTCATACCGCGTTTCTTGAACATGGCAACCGCATCATCCAGAGCAAAGGATTTCTTGGTTATCGGAATGTCCTGCGCCACCATCTCATCCATTCTCGCCCTGACCTTGTCTAGAAAGGCCTGATCAATGGTAAAATCGCCATATGCATTCACATAGTATCCCTTACTGATGGAAAACTCAATCTTGATCTTCTTCAGTTTATCTTCACCAACCACATCATGGATGGCCTTGATCATCAGCAGACAGGCACTTCTTCTGTATGTCTTATATCCGGTTCTGTCTTTCACTGTCTTAAAGATAATCGTACAGTCCTTATTCAGCTTTTTCTGCAGCTCGTTCAGCTTCAGATCGACCATGGCCAGTACGATTCTTGCGTCATAATCCTTCTGAAACTCCTCTGCGATCTCACGATATGTCGTGCCCGCTGCATACTCTTTCTGCGTATCCCCTATTGTAACCTTATAAAATGCTTCACCCACGATAGTCTCCTCCATTAATCATTCTGCGCTGTACCGCCTCTTTTAGGTTCTGCCATAAAGGGTCTGCCTGATTTATATCACCGTATATGGTGATACCAGCGGATGTGTATACACCATCATCTCCGGCAGTTCTCTTTGTATATATTCCTTGATATATGCAATAAATATCTTTTCGATTCCATGGTGTCCTGCATCTATGATCATAAGTCCCTGTGCATTGGCATCGATTCCTGTATGATGATCAATATCTCCTGTAATCAGGACATCTGCCTTTGCCAGTACGGCATCAGACACTACAGATTTGCCTGATCCCGGACAGATCGCTGCTGTTTCCACCGTTGTCTCCGGATCACCAAACACCTTGACATGCTCCAGATGAAAACATTTCTTAACATGCTCTGCGCACTCCTCCAGAGTCATGATCTGCGGCAGCCTGCCTCTCCGCCCGATGCCTTCCTTGGCGATATCGTCCTCATAGGTAATGTCGAGAACCTCCCTCTTACGCAGTCCGATTTCATCTGCCGCCGCATCTGCCATACCCATAATGTCAAAGTTGGTATGCATGGCATAGCAGGCTATATCATGCCGCGCGAGCCGCAGGATACGTCTTCCAATATAGTCATCAGACTGTATCTTCTTCATGGCAGAAAAAATAAGGGGATGATGTGTGATCAGCATATCTGCCTGCAGCTTTACAGCCTCCTCGATAACCTCATCCGTTGCATCTAACGCAATGTAGATCTTCCTGACATCCTTCTCACGTCTGCCGACGAGCAGACCGACATTGTCCCAGTCCTCAGCATACATCGTTGGTGATAATTCTTCCAGACGTTCCATGATTTCATAGCATTTCATAAAAGAATCCCTCTTGTAAAAATGAAATTACAGTAATTTGTAGTCTTCGTCAAATCCGTCAGCACCATACTGAAAGTAGCCCAGAGCTTCACGTGTATACGTCAGTTCCTGCTCCAGTTCCTCACGTCGTTCTTCCACACGTTCTGTCTTCTCCGACTGCTCCAGATCTTCTATTAGGTTTACATAATGTTGTTCTTCTTTTCTCAAGAACTGATTCAGTATCGGATTCTCCTCATGCAGCAGAATCCTGCCATAGCGGAAATCCACTTCGTTTGTATAGTGCATCTCTCCATGGATTGCCTTCATCATCGGATAATACTTACCTTCCTCGCATACCATGGACTCCGAGATAATGTGGTATCCATTGTCCTGCAGAAAGTGGCGAAACTCTGCAATCTCTGACTGTGGCTGCAGGATAAACTCCTTCATTTCGGAAAGTACTTTCTTTCCTTCCTCCATGATCTTTCTCATCAATGGCCCGCCCATTCCGGCTATGATCAGACAGTCCGCTTCGCCCGGCTGCAGCTCCTGCACGCCATCAGAAAGTCTGGTTTCTATGTAGTCTGTGAGTCCGGCTTCCCTGATATGGTCTCTGGCCCGTTTCAAAGGGCCTGTACCCACATCCATTGCGATTGCATGTGGTATGATTCCTTCCTGTACCAGATAGATCGGCACATATCCGTGATCGCATCCCACATCTGCCACCACATGTCCCGGTGTCACCATTTCTGTTATGTTGAATAATCTCTCAGATAATTCCATTGCCTACCTCGCTGTCATCTCTTAGTATCTTAATCCAGATAATCCTTCAGCTTGCGGCTTCTGCTCGGATGTCTCAGCTTGCGCAGTGCCTTCGCTTCGATCTGACGGATTCTCTCACGTGTAACATTGAACTCCTTACCCACTTCCTCCAGTGTACGGGCTCTGCCGTCATCCAGACCAAATCTGAGTCTGAGTACCTTCTGTTCTCTCTCGGTCAGCGTACTCAGTACCTCAACCAGCTGCTCCTTGAGCAGGGTAAATGCTGCCGCATCTGCCGGAACAGGTACATTGTCGTCCTGAATGAAATCACCCAGATGACTGTCCTCCTCCTCACCAATCGGAGTTTCCAGAGAAACCGGCTCCTGTGATATCTTTAATATTTCGCGTACTCTCTCAACCGGCAGTCCCATTTCTGCCGCAATTTCCTCCGGCAGCGGCTCACGGCCGAGCTCCTGCAGCA
>CAYRJT010000021.1:15715-15827 GCA_964424675.1 uncultured Lachnospiraceae bacterium | reverse complement strand
TTAAACAGTAAGAAAGCCTGTAAAATCAAGGCTTGTGGCGTTTCGCAAACGCCTAATATAAGAAAATGAATGTGAGGGGTTGACAGCTCTTATGATTTACGACATAATTGAC
>CAYRJT010000021.1:0-15615 GCA_964424675.1 uncultured Lachnospiraceae bacterium | reverse complement strand
CAGACCAGACCAGACCAGACCAGACCAGACCAGACCAGACCAGACCAGACCAGACCAGACTATTTTGTAAAATTATGTTTAGTATAAAAGCACTTTCTAACAAGAATAATGAGTTTGATTATTCTTGTTAGAAAGTGCTTTTTTTGTACCTAAAAAATATAAATTGAGATTACGGAGGAAAGATGATGAAGAAATACAGCATCGCAGAAACACTTTTAAAAGGGGAAAAATTAGATATATGCATATGTAATGAAAAGGACAAAGATCAAGTGTATGGAATATATGACAAAAAAGCCAAGGATATCGTTGCAGTAGGCGAAAAGGATTATATTTGCAGTATGTTTGACACGATAGAAAAACTACAGGTCAAGAGCATTACAAAGATTTAATATACCAGATATACAGATTACATGAGTGGACAGTGAGCAGACATTGCTCCTATTTATGACTGTGGCTCTTGTCTCTATCCTCAACTGGATGAAGTACAGATGAAAAAAGTGCTTAGTGATGAACAGGAAATCAACCAGCGCGTTTATCTGTTTCCCACCTCAGCGATACTGGATTACAGTATGGAACTGCTTCTAAAGCAGGGACTGTCTTAAAAAAGTTTCATTAGGGCAGACTAAGAATCATGATCACAGAGAAAGAAGACCATGCTAGCCATCGCGGCAGCGATTTGTTACAATGGGGAAAAGGAGGTGTTCACATATATGAGAGCATTATTGATTGGTGGAACAGGAACAATCAGCACGGCTATATCCAGAAAGCTTGCTGAACAGGGACATGAACTTTACTTATTGAACAGAGGAACACATAAATACGGATTACCGGATACCATTCACATGATTCAGGCAGACATCAACCAGGAAGAGGATGTACAGGAAAAGCTTGGCGATCTGACATTTGATGTTGTATGTGATTTCATTGGGTTTATACCAGCTCATGTAGAGCGTGATTTTAGGTTATTTAATGGAAGAACGAAGCAGTATATGTACATCAGCTCAGCATCGGCATATCATAAGCCAGTGATGGATTACAGAATCACAGAGGGAACGACACTGTCAAACCCATACTGGGAGTATTCCCGTAATAAAATAGCGTGTGAAGAATATCTGATGAAGCAGTATCGTGAGAATGGCTTCCCAGTTACAATCATCAGACCTTCCCATACGTATAGTGAAAAATCAGTTCCTCTGGGAGCTCACGGAGATCATGGCAGCTACCAGATTCTGAAGCGTATGTTAGAGGGAAAGCCGGTGATTATTCAGGGAGACGGAACATCCCTATGGACGATAACCTTCAATACAGATTTCGCAGAGGGCTTTATCGGACTGATGCAGAATCCTCATGCAATCGGAGAAGCATTTCAGATTACCGGTGATGAGACATTGACGTGGAATCAGATTTATCAGATAACGGCAGATGCGCTGGGTGTAGAATTGAGGCCTTATTATGTCGCTTCTCAATTCTTGGCAGAAGCCGGACATTATGATTTTACAGGCGGATTGATTGGAGACAAATCGAATAGTGTTGTATTTGATAATACAAAGTTAAAAAAAGCGGTACCCGGATTTCGGACACATGTCCGTGCAGAGGAAGGAATCAGAAAAGCAGTTGATTACATCCTCGCACACGAAGAGTGTCAGACTCTGGATCCTGAATTTGATGCATGGTGTGACGATGTGATTGAGACATTGGACAAGGCCAAGGCCTCTGTACTTGCGAAACATCCTTCTTGATTTTAATCAGGATACGGTTTCGGCACCGATTGCACAGAAGACACCATCTATCAGCTCGCCAAACAGCATGGCACTCAGATCTCCTGAATACATGAAACAGTATGTATTGCCATTATATTCAAATTCATAGATCTGATAGGGCTCGGTTTTTGGTGTCTTATGTGTGACGGTGATGGTTTCATCAGCAGAGTATTCTTCTGTTGTTTCTGTCATCTCATCGTATACACCACAGATATCAGAATCCAACGTACCGGATTTGGCGGCACGGAGAGTACATTCTACAGTGGCACCCTCTATATTTTCAAGCTGATAGGTGAGCTCAGCAAGTTCATCTCCGATGATATACATCTTGACATCCCCTACGAGATACTCAGGGTTGATTGAAATTCCAAGTCTGGTGTTAAAATCTTCGGCATCTGTGACCTCTACCATTGGATTTGGAATTTGTGCGGTCTCCTCGGTCGAAGCGGGAACTTCTTTTTGTGAGCAGGCACACAGACTGCAGCAGAGAGATAACAGGCATATCATAGATACCGTTTTCTTCATGTTTTTTCTCATTTCATTCTCCTCATTTCCTATTCTCATTTGATTTGGATCTATATTTCATCATATCCGAAGAATACAATATGTTAAAGAAAAATATTATAGTGTTCAGATCTTTATGAAAATGATATGATACTAAAAAGAAATATGAATTACACCTTTTTCCGTTTCTGTATCAAACGGTACGATTACTCAGGAGGTTATGATGAACGGTAAAAGGATATTTTATTCAGAAGCAGCATATGTATTTGGAATTGTGCTGCTGGCAGTCGGTACGGCTATGATGGAACGGGCGGATCTTGGCATGTCTATGGTGGTGGCACCGGCTTATCTGCTCTATCTGCGCATCTCACAGAGCATCCCGGCATTTTCCTTTGGAATGGCAGAATATTGTCTGCAGGCAGTGTTATTGATTGCACTTACAATTCTGACACATAAAATAAATCTGAAATATTTATTTTCCTTCGGAACGGCAGTTTTTTACGGGTATACGCTGGATCTTTCCATGAAGGTGGTTGCAGTGATTCCTCCAGTTCCATTTGTGGGAAAAGTTATATTTTATGTGCTTGGATTTATTGGCTGTGCAATAGGGGTGTCTCTGCTGTTTCATACTTATATCTCACCGGAGGCATATGAATTATTTGTAAAAGAGATCTCGGCACGATACGGAACGAACATTAGTAAGACAAAGACAGTCTATGACTGCTGCAGCTGCCTGATTGCGGTTCTTCTATCCTTTGTCTTTTTTGGATTCGGGCATTTTGAAGGCATTAAGATTGGAACGATTGTATGCGCTGTCGTGAATGGCTCTTGTATTGGCATTTGCAGCAAGGTATTTGAGTCCAGATTTACATTCAAGGATGCATGGAAATTCAGAAGATATTTTGAATAAAAAGGAACGTTATGGAGGCGAAAAATGGCGAATCAGTATCGGATGATTGATGAAAAGAATTGGGACAGGGCAATGCACTGCATGATTTTCAGAGACAGTGTGGAACCTGCATTTTGTGTGACAATTGAAGCAGATATTACAAAGTATAAAGAGATGGTGAAAAGGCAGGGACTGTCATTTACGATGGCAATGGTGTACGCCGTCTGCAAGACTGCCAATGAGATAGAGGCATTCCGGTATCGCTTCGTTGAAGGCAGGGTGGTGTTGTATGATTGTATTGATACGGCATTTACGTACTTGAATGAAGAAACAGAATTATTTAAGGTGGTCAATGTCCCGTTCATAGAGAATTTGAAGGAGTATTGTGAATTGGCATCTAAAACTGCAAAGGAGCAGAAGGAGTACTTCACAGGCCCCTTAGGGAACGATGTATTTCAGTGCTCTCCAATGCCGTGGGTCACCTATACACATATTTCTCATACCAATTCAGGCAAGAAGGACAATGCCACACCGCTCTTCGACTGGGGTAAATATTATGAAAAGGATGGCAGAGTACTGATTCCTGTATCTATCCAGGCGCACCATTCCTTTGTGGATGGAATCCATATAGGTCAGTTTACCACAAAGCTGCAGGAGTTACTGAATCTATAAATGCAACCAGTATAATCAGCTTGACCAGATTCAGTGATTAATTTCTGCATTCACTCAATATATTGACAATCATCTATATGTGTAGTATAGTCACATACATAGATGATTATCTATGCATGGAGGGCAATATGGATATTTTATTAGTCGCGAAGATATGTAAGGCACTGGGGGACGGAAATCGTCTGCAGATTGTTCAGATGCTGACAAATGGAGAATTATGTGCATGCAGGATTTTGGAACAATTTCATATCACACAACCGACCCTGTCTCATCATATGAAGATTCTTTATGATTGTTATTTGATTCATACGAGAAGAGAGGGGAAATGGTCATATTATTCCTTGAACTGTGAAACGCTGAGCGCATACAGAACCTTTATTGGCAGTTTGATCTGCAGTGCAACCGTAGAGGAAGGCGGGTGCTGGAATCAATGACAGGAAGACTGATTCAGGAGCAGATACTTGGAATGAAGTGGTTAAATAACGTAATCGGAAGAATGCTTGCAGCTGCAGGTATTGATATAGACGGTCGGATTGGCGGAAGTCTTCAGTTTTTCTTATATGATGTAATCAAGATAACAATATTGCTTTGTCTGTTGATTTTTATCATTTCCTATATTCAAAGCTATTTTCCACCGGAGAGAAGCAGGAAAATCATTGGAAGATTTCATGGAGTGGCGGCTAATATGATTGCAGCACTTCTTGGAACAGTTACGCCATTTTGTTCATGCTCATCCATTCCACTATTTATTGGATTTACAAGTGCCGGTCTTCCGTTAGGTGTGACTTTTTCTTTCCTGATTTCTTCGCCAATGGTGGATTTGGGAAGTCTGGTACTGTTAACCAGTATATTTGGGATTAAGATTGCATCAGCATATGTATTACTGGGACTGGTGGTGGCGGTCTGCGGTGGTACCATCATTGAGAAGCAACATATGGAATTACAGGTAGAAGAATTTATACGAAATGCTGGGTCGAAAGAAATGGATTTACCGACGCTTACTCAGAGAGACAGGGTTATGTATGCCATAGAGCAGGTAGCAGGCACTTTCAAGAAGGTATTTCCATATATTCTAATTGGTGTGGGAATTGGCGCTGTGATTCATAACTGGATTCCAGAGAGGATGGTTATCGCATTACTTGGAAGCCATAATCCGCTGGGTGTGGTTCTTGCCACGTTTGTTGGTATACCAATGTATGCCGATATCTTTGGAACCATTCCGATTGCAGAAGCACTACTTGCAAAAGGTGCACAGCTTGGAACGGTGCTCAGTTTTATGATGGGAGTAACGACGCTATCTCTGCCCTCTATGGTCATGCTGAGAAAGGCAATCAAGCCAAGATTATTGGGAATGTTTATTGCAATTTGTACTGTGGGAATTATTTTGGTTGGATATTTATTTAATATATTTCAATATACATTCATATAGGAGAGAGTGAAAATGCAAGAGTTAAAAATCAAAGTATTAGGTGGAGGCTGTGCAAAGTGTCATGAGCTTGAGACAAATGTAAAGTCTGCACTTATGAAGCTGGGACGAAATGATGTAATAGAGTTGGTTACAGACTTTTCAGTGATTGCAGCGTATGGGGTCATGACGACACCGGCGCTTGTCATTAATGAAAAAGTAGTCAGTTATGGAAAAGTACTAAAAGAGAAAGATGTTGTCAGAATTCTGGAGGGAGAAAAAAATTGAAGAAAATAGCATTTATCTGTGTTCATAATTCCTGCAGAAGCCAGATTGCAGAGGCTCTTTGCAGACATTATGCGGGAGAATTGTTGGAATGTTATTCTGCAGGCACAGAAACGAAGGAACAAATCAATCAGGATGCTGTCAGACTGATGAAACAGCTTTATCATATTGATATGGAAGAAGCGCAGTATTCTAAATCAATATCAGAAATACCGGAAACGGATAAGATGATTTCTATGGGGTGTCATGTGGGGTGTCCGTTAGTTGGCAGAGCTTTTGATGAGCGATGGAATCTAGAGAATCCAACCGGAAAGTCAGATGAAGAATTTGTTAAGGTGATTCAGGAAATAGAAGAGAAAGTCTTAATGTTGATTGTTGTGGAATCTTTTTCTGTCGGATATAACTGTGCGCAGATCGTGGCATCACTTTTTGCCAGGAAGCACGGAATAGAGCCGGAACAGGTCAGAAGGATGACCTGCGGATTTGGTGGAGGACTAAGAAAGGGTGAGATATGCGGTGCAGTTACAGGTGCAATTATCGCAATTGGCATGAGGTATGGTAATATAAGAGCAGATGATATGCAGGCAAAGACAAAGTGTCATGAGGCAACAGTCGCTTTTGAGGAACAGTTTCAGGACAGAGAGGGATCCATCATTTGCCGGAACCTGCTTAATTGTGATCTTTCTAATAATGAGGGAATGGAATATGCAAAAAGCAATCATCTATTTTCAGCGATATGTCCAAGGCTTGTGTTAACGGCAATTCAAATCCTGCTGGAAATGGAAAGAAGTACAAGCACTGGTATCATCAATAGCAGTCATTTATAGAACACTCCATTTTATGATATAGAGATATACAACTCCACAATGGTAAGTTAGGATGCAGAATCAGCAACTTAGTCGGAGTCTACTATACATTTTTTTTTGATTTGATACAATGCAAATGAACATCAATATGAAACATTGTGGAGGAAATCAAATGAAGAAGATAGCAAAAGGAATTCTGACCATTCTGCTTATGGCAGTTGTGTACATGATTGTGAATGGAATCGCATTCAGCGTAATGCCATTTACAGAATGGTTTCAAGAAAACAGTGCAGGTCAGAGCACGAATCTTGTATTAACACTTTTGTATATGCTGTGGATATCGGGAACGATGTATTGCATTGTAGAAAATGCGGAGTGCAAAGGCGGAAAGTTATATCTTGCAGTCATTGGGGGCGTGTTCTTTATACAGACCTTTATGACGCAGATTGAAACGATTATTTTTGGCAGTGCATTTACGGGACTTGGATTAAGAGATGTCCTTCTGATGGTTGTGGGAGAGCTGATTTCCATTTCAGTGACTGGCTCGCTCATGATTCTGATTGTGAAAGGAAAGTACAAGGAACAGGAAGAGGGAACAGTCAGCATCGACTGGAAGCAGTTCTTCAAATATCTGCTGATTAATGGGTTGATTTACATGGTTATTTACTTCGTGTTCGGATATTTTGTGGCATGGAAGTCAGAAGAACTGAGAATTTTCTATTCAGGTTCGAGTGTAGATAACGGATTTCTGGACAGACTTTATGTGAATTTCAGAGACAGCGCGGCAATCTATCCGATTCAATATGTCAGAGGAATGCTCTTTACAGTCGGCGTGATTCCGTTTATGATGATGAAGTGGAAACACAAATATGATTTTCTGATTGTTGTCTGTGCGGTGTTCCTATGTACGGCAATGGGACTGATGATTCCAAACTTCCTATTTCCGGATGCAGTCAGACTGAGACATTTTGTTGAAATGATCAGTTCCATGACCTTATTTGGAGTGATTACAGCAACACTCATGGGACGGTGCAGAAAGCAAGAGCAAAAGGAGCTTGAATGATGGATTATGGCATACGAGATGGAATTAAAAAGCATTACAGAAGAGGGCATGAGTGAAGTTGTGTCGTGGTGTCAGAATACGGATGCAGCATTTTTGCGTCAGTGGACAGGGAAAAATTATGAGTACCCAATTACAGTCGGGAAGATGAAGACACGATATGCGTGCATAAATTTCTTGTTGACAAAAACAATATTTTGTTCTATTCTTTAAATCATTAAGTGAAACCGTTGAGAAAGAGTAGTAGACTTTTACTGAAGTCAAAGAGAGCTGCAGGTGGTGGGATTGCAGTACATAGGTAATGGTTGAATGGACTTTCGAGGGTGACCTGAACTAACAGTAGGCGTCACCGGGACCCGAGCCCGTTATCAATTCGGCATGTATGATGGTACATGAAAGAGTGGACAATTTGTCAAAATGAGTGGTACCGCGATAATAAGAAATTATTAGCGTCTCAGATTAATATCTGGGGCGCTTTTTGTTATGGCCAGACGAAACAGCGGATCGCAAATGACAATCTCTTACGGTGAAAGTTTCACTTAACTAACACTAACTCAACTAAAAAAGGAGAAAGAGATTATGAAGAAGAAAGTATTAGCAGCAATGATGGCAGCAGTGATGACAATGGCAATGGTAACAGGGTGTGGAAATGCGGCACAGGCAACAACAGCAGAGACAGAAACAGCATCAACCGGAACTACATACAAGGTGGGAATTGTCCAATATGTAGATGATGCATCCCTGAACCAGATTGAAGCAGCGATTGAGAAAGAGCTTGATGCAAAAGCTGCAGAGCTCGGAGTTACATTTAACTATGCAGACTATACATTTAACGGTCAGGCTGATTCGACCACAATCAACCAAATTGCAGCAGAGCTTGTTGCAGATCAGGTGGATGTGATGATTCCAATCGCAACACCGACCGCTATGATTATGCAGGCAGCAACAGAGGAAAATCAGATACCGGTTGTCTTCTCAGCTGTATCAGACCCAGTAACCACCGGTCTTGTGGCAAGTATGGAAGCACCGGGAGCAAATGTTACAGGAACGAGTGATGCGCTTGATACAGAAGCAGTTATGAATCTGATTCTAGCAGCAAATCCTGATACTAAGACAGTTGGACTGCTCTACGATAAGGGTCAGGATTCTTCTACAACAGCAATTGCAGCTGCAAAGTCCTATTTAGAGGGCAAGGGAATCAGCTGTGTGGAGAAGACCGGAACGACAAATGATGAGATTTCATTAGCAGCAGATGCACTTGTGGCAGCAGGCGTGGATGCGGTATTCACACCGACAGATAATACAGTCATGACAGCAGAGCTTGCAATCTATGAGAAGTTTGCACAGGCAAATATTCCTCATTACGGCGGAGCTGATTCTTTCGCATTGAATGGTGCATTCTGTGGCTATGGTGTTAATTATGTAGAGCTTGGAACAGCAACAGCAGATATGGCTGTAGAGGTACTGACAGAAGGAAAGGCTCCTGCAGAGCTTGCAGTACGTACTCTGGATAACGGCATCGCAACTATCAATACAGAGACGGCAGCAGCAATGAATCTTGATTACAGTATGTTCAAGGATATGTGTGAGGACGTATTGGAAACAGTAACAGCTAAGGAATTTGAATAAAAGATAAAAGGAGTTTGATAGTATGACATCCATTTTCAGCCTGTCGATTGTCCAGAGTGCACTGGAATTAGGCTTCATCTATTCACTTGTGGCATTGGCATTATTTATCTCATTTTCTATATTGAATATCGCAGATCTTTCCACAGACGGATGTTTTACGCTGGGATGTGCAGTAGGCGCCATGGTGACCATGGCAGGACATCCGGTGTTAGCCCTGTTCGCGGCGATGTTAGCAGGTATTTGTTCCGGATATGTAACGGCTTTTTTGCAGACGAAGATGGGTGTGGAATCCATTCTTGCAGGAATTATAGTCAATACCGGACTCTATACCATCAACATTGCAGTGATGGGCTTTGCATCCAATGTCAATCTGTTCGGCTGCGATACACTTTTCAGTATGGCGAAGGAATCGATAGGCGGAGAATGGTATAAGCTCCTGATTGTCGCAATCATCGTAGTGGTGATTGGTCTGATTCTGGCTTATTTTCTGAATACAAGGCTGGGGCTCTCCATTCGGGCCACAGGAGATAATGCGGATATGGTCAGGGCGTCCAGTATCAATCCCGGATTTACCATTACAGTTGGACTTTGTGTATCGAACTCACTGACAGCTCTATCCGGTGGAATCCTAGCTCAGTATCAGAAATCCTGCGACATTAACCTTGGAACCGGTATGGTGACGATTGCTCTTGCCAGCTTAATCATTGGAGAAACATTGATTGGCAAAGGGTCTGTCATACGAAGACTGCTTGGAGTTGTCATCGGAAGCTGTTTATATCGTTTTATCGTAGCGCTTGCCCTTCGTCTGAACATTCCGGCAGAATGTCTGAAGCTTGTATCGGCAATCATTGTGGCAGTCGCAATCGCCTTCCCTTATTTGCAGAAGAAGGCTGCAGCACTGAAGCAGAGGAGGTGCAGTTAGATGTTAGAAATCAGTCATATCAGCAAGACCTTCAATCCGGATACAGTGAATGAGAAGAAGGCTTTGACGGATGTCAGCCTGACGCTTGCATCAGGTGATTTTGTTACCATAGTTGGAAGTAACGGAGCCGGTAAATCGACTCTGTTCAATGCAATTACAGGAAGCTTTATTGTGGATCAGGGCAAAATCTTTCTGGATCACGAGGACATCACCTACCAGAAGGAATATATCAGGAGTCATTTCATAGGACATCTTTTTCAGGACCCGCTGAAGGGAACAGCACCACATATGACCATTGAGGAGAATCTGGCACTGGCTTATCTGCGTGCAGGCAGAAATTATAAATTTTTCAGCACAGTCAGTCAGGCGGAGAAGAAGACATTCCGGGAGAAGCTTGCGCTTCTTGAGATGGGGCTGGAAGACCGGATGAGGCAGCCTGTAGGACTTCTCTCAGGAGGACAGCGACAGGTACTGACACTTCTGATGGCGACGATGGTCACGCCCAAGATTCTACTCCTGGATGAACATACAGCAGCTCTCGACCCGGAAACAGCAGAGAAAGTCCTTTCCCTTACAAAAAGCATCATTGAAGAAAATCAGATTACCTGTCTCATGGTGACACACAACATGAAGCAGGCACTGGCGCTTGGAAACCGTACACTGATGATGGATGCAGGCAATATTGTCCTGGATGTGAGCGGTAAAGAACGAGCCCATATGACAATTGACGGGCTGCTGGAACAATTTCGTATCCAGGCAGGCAAGAGACTTGATAATGACAGGATATTGTTGTCGGTGTGATGAAATTTGCTATGAAAATAGTTGACTCTAGTATGGTGCGAGGGTTTATCCTTATGATATAGCGAGCGGCGAATGTCGATCATGAACGAAGTTCATGATATGATGATAGAAAGAAAGACGAGGATACAAATCATGAAGCAACTGGAGTATAATGAAATACAGAAGACAATCTATGAGAATTAAGATACATTAGAATATTGAGGGAAATCAAATGCACTATGTACAGGCAAAAGGAATTCTATCCGCAACAAACGGAATGAATATGTATCGCGGCTGTCAGCACGGATGCATTTATTGTGATACAAGAAGCAAATGTTATCAGCTGAATCATGTATTTGAGGACATTGAGGTAAAGCAGAATGCACCGGAGCTTCTGGAGCGTGCACTAAAGGGAAAGAGAAGCAGGTGCATGATTGGAACAGGCAGTATGACGGACCCGTATATGCCGCTTGAAAAAGAACTGAAGCTGACCAGGAGACTGCTTGAAATCATAGCCCGCTATGAATTCGGACTTGCGATACTGACGAAGTCAGATTTGATTTTGCGTGATCTGGATTTGTTGAAAAGTATCAATGAGAAATCAAAATGCGTTGTTCAGATGACATTGACGACATATGATGAGGAACTCTGCAAAAAGGTAGAGCCCAATGTCTGTACAACGAAGAGAAGAGTAGAAGTCCTAAAGACTTTACGTGATAATGGGATTCCAACAGTCGTATGGCTGTCTCCGTTTCTTCCGTTTCTCAATGATAATGAGGAAAACATCCGCGGTCTGATGGACTATTGTGTGGAGGCCGGGATACATGGAATTATCTGCTTCGGAATCGGAATGACGTTACGAGAAGGTGACCGGGAATATTATTATCAGAAGTTAGATGAGAAGTTTCCGGGAATGAAACAGAAATTTCATGCAAAGTATGGCAATGCATATGAAATTACAAGTGACCACAATCATGAATTGATGCAGATTGTCAGGGAGACCTGTAAAAAACACGGAATCCTGTACAATCCGAATCAGGTCTTTGCCTACCTGCATGAGTATGAAGCGCATGGACAGGCAGAGCAGTTGACGTTGTTTTGATTACTATATTGCAGCTTTCATGCCGCTTTACCCCAATATAAAGCAGTTGTGAAAATGGTCATTTCAGCATATAATATAAGTGTACCCGAGAAACATATATGTAGAGCATTAGATAGCGGAGGTGTTCAGATATGTCAGAAAAACGATTGAATAATACAATATTTCTTATGTATCTGGTAACAGAAAACTATTGTAAAAAGCATAATTTATCTCGTGAGGAATTTATTAAACTTGATGATAAATATGCAATTTTAAACTATATTTCAGAATGCCCTGACATCTTTGATAAACTTAATAATGACGAAATGGTAGTGGAGATCGAACAGTATGTCACAGAAAATTAAAAGCATCCTGTATCATGGAACCATTGATGAATTTACTTCGATTGATGTATCTGCAGGGAGAGATAGAAAAGATTTTGGAAAAGGATTTTACATAGCATAAACGAAAGAGCAAGCTTATGACTTAGTGGTAGGACCAACGGCAGATGATGATACCGCATTATGTTTAAAGGCATATAGTGACGGTTTATATGGTCAAGTTGGCTCAGAGACGGCAAAAAACATATTGTTAAACAATTTAGAAACTGAGAATCTTGGGATACAGTATTTTATTGGGAAACAAGAAATAGTTAATCAGCTCATCTGTAGGATTAAGAAGATAGATTGGAGATGATTTCATGTCAGACAGTCAATTTGAGACAACCGTTGGAATATGTGTGATAGCTTTGACAAGGTATTTGATGAAGAAATATAGTATTGATCAGGAAAAGGCCTATAAAAAGCTTTTGGGAATGGAATTATACAAATTGCTTAATGATCGGGAAACAAGATTATATCTTGAGACCAATGATTATTTGTGTGAGGCATGTAATACTGAATTAGAGTTTTCTGTTAATCAGTTATATGAGTTTATTAATGAATAAGACTAGGAAAGATCCTGCAGTGACAGGGCCTTTTTAAGCAATTATCTTCAATTAAATACACCTCAAAATTACAAAAACAACAAGAAAAGAGTATGTTGAATAAGCTATACAGCAGTAATAGGGCACAATCTGTGGCGGTATATGGTCGAAGACGAGTAGGGAACGAATATAGTGGCGATTTCGTAAAAGTTGTGGATATGGATGCTTTATTTGATTGATGTATGATTGGAGTCTTAAGAGAAGAAGCACATTCTATTAGGCAAACGTTCTCATTAAGAGAAGCATAACACCAACTGTTAATGCAAATACAATGGTGCAGAAGATCAGCCAGAATTTACCCATTCTTAAGAGGAAACCGGCATTATCATTTTCATCACAATAGATTTCCTGTGGATTCTCGGGATTCACGTAGATTTTGTATTGTTTGTCTTTTATGATTTTTAGCTTTCCTTCGTAGTGTTCCGGGGTTGCATGAATGGTTGTTCCATTATAGTCAAATTCCCAAATGGGTCTTTGCACTTCGGCTGTTGCAAACACTTGATTTTGCGCATACGTTGCATTGGGGGCATCCAAAATGCTCAAATGCGGAGTTAACGTTTCATATCCGGAGCAGACTGCCCAGACAGGCAGGGTACAGTTTTTCCTCTGCTTTTTTAGTTGATTAGAGCCGGCGATGATGAGCCCGATTCCGATGGCATAGAAGACTAAGAGAATACCAACTCCTAAAACAATTGGAAAAGGAACAAAACGGCTGAGAAAGATACCAATCAGAAGGAATGCACTGACACCTACTATGATAGGTCCGACGATTTTTAATTCGCGGCGTACCTTTCCATATTTGATTTTATCAAATAAAACCAGTAACAAAACAATCATTAGAAATTCAGAAATCAAAGTACCTAATATTGACAGAACAAACATACCAATATTGCCAAGCAACATTCCAGAAATGCCGAGAATGACTCCGACCGGGACGATCAATATGGCAAGAGCAAATAGCAGTTTAAAATAGAGTGGTGTACCTTTTGCATCCATTTCATCATGATATCCAACGTAATTTCCTCTAAATAAATTGACTTTTCTTTCAGTTATTTTCATCTTCTTCTGTCCTCGTATGATAACAATTTATCTTCAATCTAATATACCTCAAAATCACAAAAATGAAAAGAAAATATAGGAAATTTAATGTGTTCATTTGGTTGTAAATATGGTAACATATAACATCGGGATATGACCTTGCTGAATAGAGATATGGAAGCAGGCATTTTTATTTGAAAACGGAGAGATGATACGTGGATACAAGATTCCTGTTTGCACAGTTTTTAGCCCTGATCGGTGCAGTGCTATATTTTCTTTCATATCAATGTAGAGATAATCGTAAGCTATATACAATGCAGCTTTTTTCGTATTTAGTCTATACGGTGCATTTCTTGATTTTAGGAGCAATGACCGGCGGTATCAGTTACATTCTGAATATAGCAAGGTCTCTTTTCCTTTCCAGTGGATGGAAGAATATGGATAAGCCGAGGGGCTAATTCTTTTATAACAGGACTATCATTTCGAATTTGCGGAGGAATCTTTAAAATGAATATAATGAAAGTTACAACAAATAAAAAAGAATATATAGAATTACTATTGTTGGCTGATGAGCAGGAAGATATGATAGATAAATATCTTGATCAAGGTGATATGTTTGTCTTAGAAGATAATGGAGTGAAAGCGGAATGTGTTGTTACGTATGAAGAAGATGGTACTTATGAATTAAAAAACATAGCAGTTGATCCAAATGCACAGTTAAAGGGTTATGGAAAAACTCTGGTGGAGTATGTATTTAACTATTATTCGGATTGCAAAAAAATGTTTGTGGGAACTGGGGATGTTCCATCTACGCTTGGTTTTTATCATAAATGTGGCTTTTCTGAATCACATCGCGTAGAGAATTTTTTTACTGACAACTACGCCCATATTATGATTGAAGATGGGATACAGCTTGTTGACATGGTATATTTAAAGAGGGAACGATCATTTTGAATGAGTGGAGGAGAAGTTATGGCATCGAGTAAAGATTATTTAGAATTCATTTTAGGGCAGTTATGTGAATTGGAAGATCTATCATATAGAGCAATGATGGGAGAGTTTATTCTTTATTATAAAGGTAAAATTGTTGGTGGTATCTATGATGACAGACTACTTGTGAAGGCTGTAGAGTCAGCCATTACTTATATGCCCAATGCTGAGTACGAAATGCCATACGAGGGGGCAAAAGAAATGCTACTTGTTGATGATGTTGATAACAGAGAATACTTGGCTGGATTATTTGAAACGATGTATGATGAATTACCCGAGCCAAAGCCTAAAAAGAAGAAAAGAAACTTAGAAACAACAAGTAACGAAAAGATAACATAGCTTTCTAAAGAATTGTTTCCCAAGATGGCAATTCATAGTACCGTTACAGGAAAATTCTTTGTATTTTATAAAAGAGTCCATTAGAAATTGTACTGCAAAAGTCAGTATATTTGTGGGTGAAAAAGAGAATAGGACGATGAAAATCTCCGCTAAAATAATCCATGAAAACCTGCCGGGAAGTTCGTTGAGGATTATGGAAAAAATGTATCATGGGGATTTTTCGATTAACCATGCCAATGACTATGTGAAAGAAATCTATGTGATAACGAAAGAATTTTCAATTTGTATAAGATCATGCAATTTTGATAGATTGGTATGGGGAAGCTTTATTATCAATTTGAGGCTGGATGTGCACACCAAATTTGCTTTTATAGAATTGTTGGTGGGTTCGCGGTGGCAGTAGTCATGATTTTGGATCTAGTACAGCATAAAATAAATAACTAATAGTTTTGATAGTATGGTATAATGAC
>CAYRJT010000020.1:0-17227 GCA_964424675.1 uncultured Lachnospiraceae bacterium | reverse complement strand
CTCCTGTTATAATCCATAAAATTCTGATAAATCGTATCTGCTGCTGCAGGAGCCATCGCTGCTCCCATGTTCATGGAATCCTTGATTCCAAAATCCACGATTTTTCCTGTTGTAATTCCTGTAATTCTAGCAGACGCTGCATTTCCCTTGCCTTCCTTCTGATCAGACAGTACAAATGCTCCTGCACCCGTGACCGTCCAGGTTGCTGACAAAGGTCTCTGATTTCCATACTCCAAAGGAAAACGAAACTGCTTTTCCGCACTTGCAAAATGGCTGGACGTCACACACAACACATGAACTGCATAACCGCCCGCAATCGTCATTGCACCAAGTGATAGTGCCTCTCCACAGGTCGAGCATGCCCCATACAGTCCAAACATCGGTATCTGATAACTGGCTGTTCCAAAAGATGTCGCAATCAACTGGCCGAGTAAGTCGCCGGCAAACAGATAGCGTATTTCTGCGCTTTGCATACCTGCCTTGCCCAATGCCATGGTAACAGCTTCCTTCTGAAGAGTACTCTCAGCCTCTTCCCATGTCTGGTTTCCAAACATTGCATCCTCACAGATCACATCAAAGAGTTCCCCCATGGGGCCCTCCCCTTCTTTTTTTCCTACGATGGACGCAGAATTCAGAATACATACAGGACTTTCAAACCGTATGCTTTGTTTTCCAATCATCTGGGTCATGTCATACTGCCTCCGCTGACTGCACTGCTGCCCGTGTGATTACCATGCACGTGGTCTGCACTGCTTACTTTACATCAGATAGTATGACCATTTTTCTGTCTTTTATACAAGGAGCTGCAATAAAATATAAAGACCGGTTGTGACGGATATGGTCAATATCATATTTTCCTTTTTGATTGCCAGAACGGCTGCTGTGACTGCTGCAATCACTGCAATCGGTATATGTGCCGTATCAAGCTGCAAAATGCCAGGAAAGATCAATGCTCCGAGCGCTGCATAGGGTATGTACTCTAAAAACAGCTCCATCCGGCGATTCAGCTTATTCTTCCCGACCAGAAATACCGGCAGAGCTCTTGGTATGTATGTCACCAGAAACATCAGAAACATGAGTATCCATATTTTCGCATGCATCTTCCATGGCCTCCTTTCGTAATCTCAAGGTACTTCCAATGGCAGCACCTGATAACATCGCAATGATGACTGACCATCCTGATGGTATCCAGATACTCAGGACACAGTTCAATAAGATACTGATGATGACTGTCTTTAGGATATCCGAATCCCTGACTGCTCTGGGTGCGATGATCTGAATAAACATGGCATACAGTGCAATCACAAGGTAGGAACAGATTTTCTGCGGAATCAGTTGAATCAAAAATGTGCCTGCTAATGTTCCTACGATCCATGAAAAATAAGTCATGCATGCAACACCTGCAAAAAATGGAGCTCCACTGGACTCCGGCTCTACTGAATAAAGCGCAAATGTCTCATCGGTCACTCCAAAAGCCATCATCAGTCTGGCACCAAGTGTTGACCGATTCAGTCGACGCATTACATAGGTACTCATAATAAAATGCCGCAGGTTTAAAAAGAATACAGCAAAGACAATTTCAAGCATACCACTGCCTGCAGCCAGCATCTGTACTGCTACGATCTGGCTGGAACCCGCCAGTACCATCACTGACATCATACTGGTCTCCAGAGCATTCATGCCACTCTGTGATGCTAAAACTGCAAATGTTGTAGCCACCGGGAAAAATCCGACCAAAATCGGAATTCCCGTCTGAATACCCCTAAAGAATTCCGATTTTACATTAAACTGTTTCATGAATATCACTCCTCATATCTTCCATAAAGAAAACCAGATTTTGTCTGTCTGTGTGACAAAATCCCTGCATGATATGATTTCATTAATTTGTCTAAAAGTCAAGTCTTTGTTATACCAGACCCATCATTTTTCCAATCCAGTACAGCATCCCCAGCACCCAGCTTGCAAAGATTCCATACAGGATCACCGGTCCTGCGATTGTAAAAATCTTGGCTCCGATTCCATAGACATGTCCTTCCTTCTTGAATTCAATAGCAGCTGCTGCAACAGAATTCGCAAATCCCGTAATAGGAACAAGAATACCGGCACCTGCAAACTTTGCAATACTCGGATACAAATTCATGCCAGTCAGAAGAACAGAAATCAAAATCAGGATCAAGGCGCACCAGCCACCTGCTGTATCCTTGTCCACTCCCATCGATGTGCAGATATTCAGAATCCATTGACCCACAGCACATATCATACCGCCAACCAGAAACGCCTTCAGCATCTGCATCCAGAGATTATGTGTCGGAGTTGCTTTTTGTACCTTTTGTTCATAATGCAGTTTTTCCGTTTCACTCATGAAATAATCCTCCTATAAAATAAACCAGCGAACCGGTCATTTTTCCAAGTGCCATCGCAGTAATCGCAATTCCGAGACCATGTCTGAACGAGATTCTCCTTGCGAAGATCGGAATAGAATTCAGCATCTCTGCAATCGCAAGTGCCAGACAGCCTACAAAGCATCCCGCAAATAATCCATACAAGCCTAACAGAACCTGTCCGCGCATCCCCGACAGACCCAGATCCGGCTGGAATATACTCAGAACACAGCCAATAATCGTTCCAAATACAACCATCTCTTCATATAAAAAAATATGATTGGCCGTATGTGTTTTTCCTGCGAATCTGGGCAGCAGACCTACTGCAATCAATACCGTAAAGACCCCTCCTGCTGCCAGCAATCCAAAACTAAAGCCGAATACTGCCAGACATATACTATTCCACATCTATGATCTTACCTTCCCTGTCACCGGTATCCACCAATGTATTATTGACATCTGTTTCATACTTTCGCATCTCCACCTCAATCGGTGTCGGATCCTTTGTAATTCTGCGGCTGCCGATATGATTAAAAAATACAATGATTCCAAGAGCCAGTCCTATAGAATAAGAGATTTCTACTACAGTAACACCTGTTGTTGATTCTCCTGTCACGATTGTATACAAATCACTGAATACATTCGTGATTCCAATATCATTATGAAATGCCATAATGGTAAATGCAGTTCCAAAAAAACTGATCAGACTGACAAAAGCAATCTTCAAAACCATCAGCGCAGATACATGATCTGGTCTTGGAACATACTCAATTACAACCTCTGCCTCTCCCTCATTGCTGATGGTCAGGTTCGGATACACCTCCTGGATCCATTCCATGATTTTCAGGATTGTCACAATCTTTCGCTTCTCACCCTCATGGAACTTGCAGACGCAAATCGTTTTCAAACGGTTCACAACCGTCTGATCTGTGCAAATCATCCGTGAAACATCCGAAAGATGCACATCCTGCACACGCATCTCCACATTACGCGTTAATTTCAGATACAAAGTCAGTTGCTGCCCCGCCATACCCCAAACTCCATTTCCAGGTAAAATAGATTCCTTCACTTGATTGAATTATGAGCAATCTATAGTGAAATTATACATATGCAAAAATAAGCCTGAAAATCCGTTGGATTTCCAGGCTCACTCTTCTTCACTTGGTTCGCAGATAACTGCTTATGAATTTGAAAACTCTTTCACCAATATCCCCCTGATATCCTTCACATCAAATGGCTTACTCAAATGATAATTCATTCCGCTTTCCATGGATTTATCAATATCCTCTGTAAATGCATTTGCCGTCATAGCCACAATTGGAACCGTGACTGCATCCTTACATCCCGAACTGCGAATATCACGTGCCAGCGTCAGCCCGTCCTTTTTTGGCATCATAATATCCGTGAAAATAATATCATAACTGCATGATGGTGCCTCCAGATACATCTTTAATGCTTCCTCTCCGTCATAAGCCTTGTCACAGGTCAGACCCATGGAGCGGATATTGTATTCTGCAATTTCCATGTTTACAATATTATCCTCCACCAGCAATGCGTGTTTACCCTGCAGACACTTCTCCTCAAATCCCGTTTCAGCCAGGCAATGCTGATACCTCACAAAATGCTCTGATGCCTCATCTACTACATCCGCATCCAGTGTAATTGTGATCTTTGTCCCCTTCCCCGGCTCACTCTCGATCTCGATCCTGCCGTCCATCAAATCTACCAGACTCTTCACAATTGACAGGCCCAGACCTGTTCCGTTATACAACGCTTTTGCTGGCTCATCCCGTTCAAACGGGACATATATCTTCTCGAGATACTCCCGACTCATGCCAATTCCACTGTCCTCCACAATCATATGGATTCTGACACGGCTTGTATCAATATGGCGATATCCACAGCGATAGGCAACCTGGCCACCCGGCTGCGTATATTTAATCGCATTCGTCAGCAGGTTCGTCAGAATCTGCTTGATTCTGCCCGCATCAGAATACACGTGTATATTCTGCTCAATATCCTGATAATATGTATAGGTGATATTTTTCTGCTCTGCCATAGAACCTATAATGGCATCCAGATAATCCTTCATCTCCATAAACGATACAATATTTCTGCGAAGCTCGATCTTTCCGCTCTCAATCTTAGCCATATCCAGTACATCGTTGATCAGTCCTGTCAGATGATTCACTGACATAATGGCATCACTGAGCATCTTATCATGCTCCAGCTCAGGTCTTTGATGCATGATATCAAGCAGTCCCTTGATTCCATTGAGCGGTGTTCTCATTTCATGAGACATATGAGACAGAAAGTCCTGTTTTGCTTTGCCTGCCGCCTTGGCCTCCTGAAGTGCTTTTTTCAGATTTGCCTCTGCCATCTTATTTGCCGTAATATCAAGCGTCATAACCAAATAGTACGGCTGACCACTGTTCTCTCTGGCAACAGGTATAATTTTATGCTCATACCATATCTCTTTGCCGCCCCTCAATACCAGTGCCTCATAGATCAGTTCATTCCTGCTGACAAATCTGGCCATCATATTCGGATAAGAGCCAATGACATCCAGAAAATCATAGCTGTCAGGATGATACTCCTGATATAAAATCTCTGTAAGCTCTCTGATATCCCCATGTAGCGGAAAATTAACAGAATGCTTATGATCCTCCTGGATCACATCGTATGTATAATTGCTGAAATCCAATGCCATCACGTATGCATATAACTGATCAGTTGCCACATGCAGCTGATTGAGCAGCATTCTGCTGGTCGTCATCCGGTTCTTTTCATTTTCTGCATTTCTTGTATAAGCCACACCTATGACATCATTGCTTTCAGGATCCCTTAACAGCTTCATATAGGTACGCATCCATAAGAATTCATTCTGCCCCGTAGTATGGCGGTATTCAATTTCTGCTTCCCGTTCACCTGCCTCAAATAAAGTCAGCAGCTTTTCACGGTTAAAACACATTAAAAATGCCTTGCGTTCTTCCTCATCACTTATCTTTTCAGCGATCCTTCTGAGGCTTTCCTCATAGGATTCCTTTTCCTGATCTGAATATTCACCTCCGATACTGGTTCTATGGAACTCAACCATTCCCTTGGTCAGATTTGCTTTCAAGGAAGACAGAATCGCCTGTGACATGCTTTCCATATACCGCATTTCACGTTTATACATACGCTGCGCTTTTTTATATTGTCTTTCCAGTGACAGTCGCGTAGATTCCTGTTCCGTGATATCCGTGACCATCATAATAAAAATCGGATTCTGATATGTTGTACACTGCATTGGAACCCCCTTCAGATGATGGCGCCGGATTCCATTGTTCTTACTGTGTATAGAATATGCCAGATCCACAAGCTCTCCATCTATAACAGACTTCCTGATCCCCTCCAGGATACTCCTGTCATCCTTTACAGACACCAATTTCACTCGTTCTTCCACCGGCATGGACTGGTACTCGCCAGCAGTATATCCGACCATATCAAAAAAACACTGATTAAGATATAGAACCTTAAAATCGTTTCCCATCTCAATCAGACCAAAACCACCCTGCATATTGTCCATAATAATATGAATCGGAATTTCCTTCAGCAGATCACTGAGCTCTTTATCTGAAATATTTTTCAAATCCTGATTATGATATTCAGTACGATTCATTGCAAAGACTTGATCTTTCCCCATGAACACGCCTCGTTCCCCTAATAATATGTAAATATCCCCCGACAGTATTACTATACTTTATGAATCTTATTTTAGCATAAAATTCCTGTTTATTACAACATCTATTTAGCATTTTTAACATAAATATTCATATAAATAGTACTTATTTTATTGAAAAATACGAAAATATTGACTATACTGTATTTTAGGGGTTCTATTACAGCAAATTATCAATTCGTCTTTGGAGAAGGAGTACATCATGACAGGTATGAAATTCACGAAAGATACTATGGTTCGCCATGAAGGTGATCGCGATACGCAGTTATGTATCATTGCATCCGGCAGTATCAAAGCATCAAGTCAGTTCTCAGAAATGATTCTGGGAAAGGGAGAGGTCCTCGGCATTTGTGAAACAGACAATATTTACTATCCGTTTGATTATACATCACTTGAAGATACTACGCTTTATGTGTATTCCTATACAACACCGGCAGATATTGCTTCACTGATCACTGAAAATCCCGGTGCGGCCGGCATGATTACAAGCAGTTTTTCAAGCAAATGCAATTCTTTTTTAGAGGTCTATACAGCATTGTTGCAGGACTGTCAGAATCTATATGATTCTGCTGCCGCGCATTATGACAAATATCAGGAGCTGTGCAGTATTTATCATATTGAGCCGCTGAACCTTCCCGGTATGGGGCAGTTAAATGAGTTCACCATCGATTCCGTAATAGATGACTGGCTGTTAAACTATTATACTGCACTCGGTTCGACTACACAGACTCAATGGAAACAGTTCTATGAAGGTCGTCCGAATGCCTGTGTTGGATTTATCATGAAATCCAGTGCAGATATTATGTATATTCTTCCCTTCTGTGAACGCCTGCACCGCTATCTGGACATGATCTATGATCTGTTCCTGAGCGATTTTAATCTGGATCTGTACACCTTCTATCTGTCTCTTTACGAACAGGCACAGGCAGCTTCGGCAGATATTGATCTGACGCCTGTCAGAAATATCCTGGATTCCATTATTCTGGAGATCAATCATGAAACACACATTGATAAACAGCTGATTGAAAGCCGTATGACAGAATATCGGGATATTGTAGGCAGCAAGAGCAATGCCAACGCTTCCGTAACAACTACAATGAACGCTGAAGCCCTGAAAAAGATCACGGAGGAACTCAACAATTCGATTGATACGATTACCGGCTACGCAGAAATCCCTGAAGTAGATGCCAGACGCTTTCGTACACTGCTGCAGCAGTATACGCAGACAGCTGACCGCAATGCCTCTGATGATTTTGCAAGAGATCTGCGTAAGCAGCTCACGGCTCTCTTCTATGACTGTTATCGTGCAGCATTCTTTAAGAGTCTGAACGATTCTTCCATACCAACTGTGATTAAAATGTTCTTCTATTTTGGATATGTGGACGAACATGTCCTTGGCATGGAAAATGCTTTATTTCTGTATACATTGACAAGCAGGATCGCTCCTGACCCTAAGAACAATATCTTCACGCTCTATGACTGGCTGATTGAAATCTACAATGGCAGAAAGGATCCTTGTATCAATGATCTGAATGTTGACTATACAGCATATCTGCATAATCTCAAGGTAACCGGCAAACTGACGGCAGAGCAGGAGGCTGCTGCTCTCCGCAATCGTGAGCAGCGTGTTAATTTTGAGTTTGATCATATGTTCCGTCTCACAAATAAGGTAACCTTTGGACGCATCACGACATTCTGTCCTGTCCTGTCAGACCATAATCTGTATAAGCAGCTGGACAGTGCCTATTTATCACCGGATGCCATCCATAAGGCTCTGGATCAGATCCGCTCTATTGACTACTCTGCATATTACCGTGAAACGATTTATACCAATCCTGATAAGGGAATCACGAAAGAACTCGTACAGGCTGAGGTACTGCCTGATATTATATTGATGCCCAATATTGGTTCCCGTGGTATTATGTGGCAGGAAATCACAGGTCGGAAACGTAATTCACCTGCACGTATGATGCTCTCCATTTTCTCTACTGAGGAGCTCTATCCGACGATGGTGCGTCTGACAGGCGAATTTCGCTGGGAACTTTGCCGCCGTATACAGGGTGTCCGCTGGAATGATATTTCAGAGCGGTCTTTGACCAGTGATTACTGCGATTATCTGGAGACCTATAAGAAAAACCGCGACCTTTCTCCCGAAGCAAAAGAAAAGCTGAAGCTTGCCATACAAAAAGCAAGAAACAGCTCAAAGGAAATGTTTGTACGCGATTACATAGACTATATCATGTTTGAGGGAGTAGGCTCCATCCGTATGAACAAGCTTGCACGCTATATTCTGTTCAACTATTGTCCGTTCAGCAAGGCAGTACGCGAAAATATGATCAGCAACCCGCTTTACAAAGAAATCATCGAGCGATATATCAATAAAAACAAGCAGGCAATGCATCTCAATGATATGATCCTGCAGAAAATGGCAAACAGTAAAATTGAAGTTCCACCCGAAATGAAAGCACACAGAATGTTTTTGCAGATGTAGTACGGATTATTTCTGGCAGTGATGACAGGAAGCACAGTCTCCCTCTCCATTCCAGCAATAAGTACATAATTTGGAGGAATCTATTCCTACAGACTGTACCATATCATCCAGACGGTGAAATCTCAATGTCGTAAAGTTCAGCTGTTTGCGAATTTCCTCCAGCATATCTGCATAGTTCTGGCTGTCCGGATTTGCATAGTCCTTTAGCAGTTCGTCGGATATCGTGTCACCTTCGCGCTTCTGTATGATACGACGCGTGATCAGATCCAGTTCCGAATTGGATCTCGAGAAATTCAGATATTTACAGCCATACAGCAGTGGCGGGCATGCCGGACGGATATGAACCTCCTTGGCTCCGCTGCGGTACAGAAACTCTGTCGTCTCACGCAGCTGTGTTCCACGAACAATCGAGTCATCAATCAGCAGCAGGCTCTTATTACGAATCAGAGCATCTACCGGTATCAGCTTCATACGTGCAATCAGATTTCTCTGACTCTGATCCGTTGGCATAAAGGAGCGTGGCCACGTAGGTGTATACTTAATAAACGGTCTGGCAAACGGAACTCCCGAACGATTTGCATAGCCTATGGCATGCGCAATTCCAGAATCAGGCACCCCCGCTACAATATCCGGTTTGACATGATCACGCCGTGCCAGCATATCTCCACAATTATAACGCATTTCCTCTACATTCACGCCCTCATAGGTAGAGGTCGGATATCCGTAGTAAATCCACAGGAATGTACAGATCTTCATATCTTCCTTTGGTTCGCTGACCGTTGTACAGTTCTCTGGCGTAATATAGACGATTTCTGCCGGTCCAAGTTCCCTCACATCCTGATAATCCAGATTAATATATGCAAAGCTTTCAAAGGAAACACAGTATGCATCCTCCTTATGTCCGATGACAAGCGGGGTTCTGCCATAGTAATCCCTCGCTGCATAAATTCCCTCATTTGTCATGACCATGATCGTCATGGAACCATCAATGACCTCCTGTGCATGCTGTATACCCTCTACGATACTGTCACTCTGATTGATCAGCGCAGCGACTAGCTCTGTCGGATTCACATTGCTGCCGCTCATCTCCAGAAACTGCGTTCTGCCTGATTCAAAGGCTTCATTCACCAGTTCCTGCAGATTGTTGATCTTGCCGACCGTCGTAATCGCATAGCTGCCTAAATGAGACTTCACTAACAGCGGCTGCGGCTCGTAGTCAGAGATGCATCCGATGCCGAGATTGCCCTTCAGCTCTGCTACATCGCGGTCAAATTTGGTCCTGAACGGTGAATTTTCAATGTTATGTATGGCGCGGTCAAATCCACGTTCCCCATACACTGCCATTCCACCCCTTCTGGTACCCAGATGAGAGTGATAATCTGTTCCAAAAAACAAATCCAATACACAATCCGTTTTCTTAGCTACACCAAATATTCCGCCCATGCTCATTCCCGCCTTTATGATTTATAGTTCAAACAGTACTGATCTCAACAAAAACAATCATATCATCATGTATGAGTGAATGCAATTTTAAATAAATTGTTTTCGCCAAAAAATTTGTGAGAAGATGGTACTGTTTTCAGAATCATGATATAATGTCGACAGATATTATATCAGCGCATGCACAAAGTGCATATGCAGTTTCAATTAGGAGGCATTCTATGAACCAACACCATCAACCATTACGCTTAGAACCTTTTGTATTGCTGTTTTCGCTGTGCATGCTGATCAGTCTGGCATTGGACGGAACACGAGAGGATCTGTACTCGGGAGCCTTTCTCTTTCTGTTTGTGGCCATATTACTCGGTTTCTGGGCTCTGCGTAAATATCTGCCGCTCAATTGGATCACAATCATCATAGGACTTGGTATTCTGGTCAGGATTGCATATATTCTCTATACACCCGTATGGTGCAGACAGCATGATGTCATCAATTTCGGAGCAGAAGAAGGACATGCCGCCTATATCGAATATCTGCTGAACAACCATGCCCTGCCAGACTTCGATCCTCGTGAAAAATGGGCTTTCTTTCAGCCTCCTCTGCATCACATCCTTGCCGCTCTTTGGATCAGGATCAATACAAAGTTCGGTATTCCTCTTCAGCAGGCACAGGAAAATGTACAGGTGCTGACCCTGTTTTATACCAGCACCATCTCCATCATTTCCTATTATATTTTCAAAGAATTTCACTTAAAAAAATGGGGCATGCGGATTGCCTGTATGGTTATGGCGTTTTCCCCAGTATTTATATTAATGTCAGGCAGTATTAATAACGATGCTCTCTGTATCTCACTACAGGTAGCAGCGCTCTACTTTGCCATCAAATGGTATCAGGAACCCAGACTGTGGTCAGTCATCCTCACTGCTGTCAGCATCGGCGGTGCCGCCATGGCAAAGCTGTCTGGTGTATCGGTCGCGCTGGCAATCGGTGTTTTATTCCTACTCAGGCTGCTGACCCCTCCTGCTGATGTGGCTTCCGCAGATAACACAGCCATAAAGCATTTTCAGTGGAAGTACCTTGGGCGAAATATCCTATATTATTCCAAACAAATCATTGTATTTATTTTAATATGTTTCCCTCTGGCTTTATGGTCTCCCATTAGAAACAAGGTGTTATTTAATGTTCCTTTTTTCTATACTCCGGCTGTTGGTGAGGGCTTGGAGCAGTACTCTCTGTTTCAGCGGCTGTTTGATCTGCGTCTGAGCAGTGTCTTTCCTGCCATGATTAATAACGGAGATGCCTATGACGAATACAACATCCTGTTGGCACTGATCAAGACCTCCCTATTTGGCGAATACAATCTGGCTGCAGAAAATCCGCTCGTCAATCCTTTTTGCATCCTTCTCTTCATAACGGCTGTCATACTGGCAGCGGCAGCATTTGCTGCAACAATATACTTTATTTTCAGTAAGCGCTCTATGCTGTCCTTTGAATGGAAATTGTTTTTAGGTGTTTTCTATGTGTCACAGTTGCTCGTTTATCTTATGTTCGTATTCAAACAGCAGTATTTCAGTTCACAGGATATCCGTTACATCGCCGGTATCCTTGTACCGGAAGCACTGTTTCTAGGCATTCTGGCTGATAAACTGAATCCTGCCGAGGATACAGTCTCTGTCATCAGTTCAAAGACCCAGAGCTTTGCTTTCTTTACGCTGCTCACCTGTACCGAGCTCTTTGCACTGTGTGCCTTTGGCATCTATATCGGTATCGGACTGTAATCAGTTTTGATACCTGAAATCTAGATCAGACTTCTCATACGCAGCAGTATTTTCTTTTCCAGACGGCTCACCTGTACCTGACTGATTCCCATCTCATCCGCCACCTCTGTCTGTGTTTGGTTATAGAAATACCGTAACAGAATCAATCGTCGTTCCATCGTTTCCAGATGCTCAATCAGCTGTTTCAAAACCAGGTGGTTCAGGAGCTGATCGGTCTCTTTGTCTCCGCTCTCTGTTGCAGCAACCTTATCGATCAGGTAGATCTGGCTGCCGTCATTTCCATGGATGGGCTTGTAGATGGACTCTACTTCTACGTTCGCCTCAGTTGCCATAATGACCTCCTCCACAGTGAGCTCTGTTTCTGCTGCTATCTCCTGCAGTGTGGCATCTCTTCCCAGCCGACAGGTCAGTCTCTCAGCTGCATGCTTGACCTTCCAGCCGTTTTCTTTGATAGAACGACTGACCTTGACCATCCCGTCATCCCTTAAAAAACGCTTGATTTCTCCCTGTATCATCGGTACAGCGTATGTGGAAAACTTTACGTCAAAGGAACAATCAAACTTGTCTATTGCTTTCATGAGTCCGATTACACCCACCTGAAACAGATCCTCCGCCTCCTGTCCGCGGTTCAAAAATCTTCTGACAATACAGTGTACCAGACCCAGATTTCCTTCTATCAGTTCCTCTCTCGCTTCTTTATCCCCTTGGTGTGACTTCTCAATCAAGGCAGCTAAGTCGCTCATCTACTCCATCCTTTATATGATACACTTCATTCAGTTTCTTCGTCATATGTACCCTAGTTCCGACTCCGGGTCCTGACTGCACCGTCAGAGTATCCATAAATGCCTGCATAAAGGCAAATCCCATGCCCGAACGTTCCAGATCAGGTCTGGTTGTGTAAAGCGGTTCCATAGCCCGTCCCACATTCAGCATCCCCTTTCCTTCGTCAACGATCGTGACCTGCAGCAGATCATCCTCGATTTCGGCCATCATAACGATCGTGCCCTCTTCCTCCGGATACCCGTGAATAATTGCGTTGGTCACGGCCTCTGATACTGCCGTCTTGACATCCGCGACCTCCTCCAGTGTCGGATTCATGCCTGACATGAATGCAGCGATGGCAACTCGTGCGAATCCTTCATTCACTGATTTGCTTAAAAACTCCAGTTTCATTTGATTTGTCATTGATCATTCCCTCCATGATTATCTTCTTCCACTACCTCTATCACTTTATGTAAACCGGATATCTTAAATATCCTTCTCAGACCGCCATTTACATGAATGGCCAGTACCTTCCCTCCCAGGATTTCCATCTTCTTATAACGGCCCATAATGACCCCAATGCCTGAGCTGTCCATAAATTCCGTAATGCCAAAGTCAAAAATAACATGTGATATCTCTCTTCTCTCAATGTATTTGTCTGCAGTTTCCCTAATTCTTCTCGCCTGATGGTGATCCACCTCTCTCGGCATTCGTATCATCAAACACGATTTTACAACCTGAAATTCTTCATTCATACTCTTCCTACCCCTTCTGCTTGAACATTCCTTCTATCATAAAAAAAGACAGGGACGTTTTGTCCATGTCTTCTTTCGTATCTTATACTGTCTGTTTAGCCTTCGTAGTCTCCCTCTGTACTGTTGCCAGCCTCTGATGAGATAAATCCCTTAGAACTTGCTGCAATATCTGTATCCGGAAATTTCTCGATTACGAGCTTGTACAATTCATCTGCCTTATCCTGATTACCGGAATTCCGGTATGCATGTGCCAGATTATAGAGTGCACTTCCGTTTGTTTCATCCAGATTCCAGGCCTTTGTCAATTCTGTGATAGCTGTCTCATTATCGCTGGCGTTGAGTGCTTCCAGTCCCTGATCATAATAAGACGTAGCTGCCGTAGCCTGTACAGCCTCCTTCAGCAAGGTATGCAGCTTGATAAATGACTGTGAAGCCGTTGTCAAATATTCTTCATCAATCTGTTCCAAAAGATCCATCACAGCAACTGCGTCATCCGGATTTTGAATATAGGCATCCGCCGCATCTGCCAGCAGATCCGCTGCCTGCGTCACACCGGTATTCCCTGTCAGTTCTTCGATCTGTGCTGCCTGATCCTCATTTTGTGTCCTCAGTGTATCAATTGCCTCCTCCAGTTCCAGTTTGGAGGCCTTTTCTGCAGTCAGTTCCTCACTGACTTTTTTGAATTTCTCATCATTTTTATCTGTCTCAATACCAACTCGTGCCGGCAGGATCAGAAACCACGCAATCGCCACTCCGATCACAATACCGATCACAATATTGATGACACTGGAAAATGCAGGTCCTTCCTTGACATACATCGGCTGTATGATTGTATCATTGCCGCTTTGATAGGAAAGCACATCCTCCTGGTTCTTCTTACGCTTTGTCTGTAGATGTTCATCGCGTTCACGCAGCATCGTATTGACTTCCTTCAGATATCGAAGAGTCGTTGTATTATTGGAATCAATCTGTATCGCCCTGTACAGGGTTCTTCTGGCCTTGTCCCAGTCCTCGCTGTTGATATAGAGCAGAGCCAGCAACTGATAACCGCAGATCAGTTTTGGATTGATGGACAATACCTTTTTCAACTGGATGATGGCCAGGTCATTGCTGCCCTGATAGCAGTATGCCAGTGCCTGATTGTATTTTTTGATTGTCTGATTGATGGTATCCAGCTTCGTTGGATTCGTCTGTATCGCACTCAGATAATCATCTGCAATGTTCTTCTTGCTTTGCAGGTTCTTACTGATGACCCACTCGCTGAAGGCTGATACTGCTTCACCCATCTCAAAATAAACCAGTCCCAAAAGGTTTCTGGCCTGTGTATTATTCTTATTAAATTTTAAGCTCTGACGCAGACTTTCGACCGCACCGGATAAGTCTCTGACGCTTGCCTTTTCGAGTGCGTCATTGTAACATCTGTTTGAAGAATAGATAATCTTCTTATAGACAGTCACATCTGTTCCACACCCTGTACAGTAATTCTTTTCAGACAACTGACAGCCGCATACAAAACATTTCATATTTCCTTGTCCTTTGCCTCTTTGATCATACTCATGAGCACATCCGTCATGTCTGTCAGATCATGGTTATATATTGCATCCTCTGCGTCTTCTACTTCAAGACTTGGATGGAATTTCTTCAGTTCCTCTTCAAAATTAATCACTTTACTCACTCCCAAACAAATCTATTCTCAAACAGCCAGCGCCCTGACAGCTACTCCTGACTGCATGTGATCTCTGTAAAACTCCGTATAGCTGAAATCACTTGCAAGCTCCTTGACCTGATCGTCAATGATCACCTTTGTTCCGGCATACGCCTGATGATTGACCTTCACTGACGCATTCTGGGCCGTTTGAATGGTTTCTGCAATCTTGTCCAGTTCTTCCTTTGCACGCTCTATCATTTTATATTCTCTGGCTATTTTCTTCTTTGCCTGTGAGATTTTTGCAAGGATACTGCCCTCGTTCATAATGTCGCGCTTTTCCTGCTCCAGTATTGCCTGCTCTGCCTTTGCTTTCTCGATGCTGGCCTCAGCCATGGAAATCTTGACATTCAGCATATGCTCTCTGTTTTTCAGGGTGTCATTGACTCCGGCTGCTACGATTGTTTTCAGACCGACATCATTTCCAATCTCTGCACTGGTAATTCCCGCGACAGCATAAATACTACCGCCGACAATATTGCCTCTTTTTCCGGATACTGTCACATAGCCGCCTGCCTTGACATTGCAGTTCATGATGACATTTGCCTGGACATTGCCGTCAGCCTCAACTGTTGTATATTCTATAAAATCTGCATAAACATTGCCGCCTGCCATAATCTTTGCTTTCTGACCGCCCTGCATGCCCTTGCGAATCACAATGTCTCCGTTTGCAGTCAGCTTGGCTGCCTCCACATGTCCGCCTATGGTGATGCTCTTTGTCGCACGGATTTCTACCCCAGACTCCACATTACCCGAGACAATGACATCTCCGCGAAAATCAATCCTGCCGGTGATCAGATCCACATCACCCCGCACCTCATAGACATCCTTGACCTCCAGATAGTATTCCTTATACTCTACCTTGCCTTCAATGGTAGCTGTATAGATCAGTCCATCTTCGGACCGTTCAAATCCACGGCCACGCAGCACCGGCAGATCCCTTGCCGGCTTCGGCTTTGTCACTCTGCCTCTGATGTCGGTTCCCTGCTCACCCTGAACAGGTGGATGATAGATTGCTAAAACATCACCAATAGTGATGTTCTGAATCAGACTCATGCTCTGATAATCCACAGAACCATCTGAACGGATGACCGGTCTTCTGGCAATGTCCTCTGAGTTAAACTTGAACTCATAGTATCCATTGGTTCCGTTTACGATCTCAGTCCCCTCAGCCACCTTGACTTCACGTAAGTATACACCTTTTTGGGTCATGGCTTCAATATTAGAATATATAACACCCGATACTATACCATATCTTTTCAGATATTCTATGACCTGCTCACTGGTATAGCTCTCCCCTGGTCCGGGAGCGCCTAAAAAGAGGTATGCTGACATATTATCGGGTGCAATTTTTACATAGGTTGAAGTGCTGAGTTCCGGCATACCGTCATACCTCCATCATGATCAGTAAATCTATTCTTTAATCATTCTATCACGAATCTGCACGCTTCGCAATCTGCTATCAACCATAAATTTCTATTCGTTTCGACTTATTTAATTGCTCCAGACGCTCTCTTACCTTCTCCAGCATCGGAGTATACTTCAGCAGTTTGTCCATTTCAGCGTCTACCTTTGCCTTCGGAGCCTTTTCCGTAAAGTTTTTATTATTCAGCATACCGTTCACACGATCGATTTCTGCCATAAGGCGTTTCTCTTCTTTTTTCAGACGCTCAATCTCCTGTGTGATGTCAACCAGTTCGGCAAATGGTATATAGATCACTGCATTTTCAAGAACAACGGATACTGCATCATCATCAATGCCGCTTCTGTCCTCTTTGATTTCTACATCACTTGCATATGCCAGCGATGCAAAGAACAGCTTTCCATTCGTAAATGTATCCTTTACATACCTGCTCTTGGTTACAATATAGACATGGGCTTTCTTACTGGGTGCCACATTCATCTCAGCTCTGACATTTCTGATGCCCCGCACGGCTTCCTTGATGATCTCAATGGAAGCGGCTTCCTCTGTATAGTTCCATTCCTTCTTATATAATGGCCATGAAGATATCATAATGGATTCTTCTTCATTCTGCAGTGTACAGAAGATTTCTTCTGTAACAAATGGCATATACGGATGCAGCAGCTTCAGTGCATTGATCAGAACCGTCTTCAGTGTCCACAAAGCTGCAGTTTGGGATGCGGCATCTGTCTCCTCTTTACTGTACAGACGCGGCTTTACCATCTCAATATA